>NZ_JAZHFT010000099.1:0-4323 GCF_036541425.1 Consotaella aegiceratis | reverse complement strand
AAAGCGCCCAGTCCTGCCGAACCGTGGATCGCGCCCAGCCGCTCGCTCCAGCTGCGAACGAGTTGCACGAAACGGTCGGGATCGTCGAACACGAAGCTCGGCGGAAAGTGCGCCTTCAAGCCGGATAACGGCCTGTTTTTATTCGTACGAGCAAAGCCGAACGCGAAGATGCGCCACAGCGAGGGATCGTCGCTCTCCTCAGCCTCGTGGCTCTTCATGGCGTACCAGAATTCTTCATCGTCGCGGATCTGATCCAAGCCCCGATAAGGTTTCGGCAGCCCGTCCTTGCTCCAGCGGCGATAGCCGCGTTCCTCCGCTTGAAAATGCGTGACATTCTCGGCAAAGAAGCCGAGATAGTCCAACAGGCAGTCGAGCAGGCCCTTGCGCTTGTCCTGGCGCCAGCCTTCCAGGAAGTAGAGCGACATCAGCACCCCGACCCGCGAGCGGATCTTATGGATCGCCTCGTCGCGCAGGACGCCCCGCGCCTCGATGTCCGCCGGGTCGAGCTTCAGATCTTGCGGAAAATCCATCGTCGTCTCCAAGACATAGTCATTCAACATTTGTCCGGCTTCGCCTTGCAGCGGCCGTCGCTGCCTTCGACACAGTCCTTTTCGACGTCGAGCTTGATGACGTCTTCATCAGGATCGAGACCCTGGTCCCTTGCGATGTCTTTATAGGCACCGTTTCTCTGCATCAGCGTTTCAGTATCTCCCTTGAACTTCAGTTCGAAGATCTTCCAGAGCTGGCCGTTCTTCCACCAGGAGACGTCCGGTCGTGGCGCACCGGTGATCGGCACCTGCGACGAGGGCATGCCAGGGTCGGTGCGGCTTTCGACAGGTTGATACGTCCCGTCGCTCTGACGATAGCTCACCTCCGGACGCGGACCGTCCGCCGTCGGGCTGGTCGGACGACGCGGCGTGCCGTCCGCGAATTTGCGTCCTTCCTTGTCATAATATTTTTGCCTCAGCTTCTTGGAGACGCAGTCGGTGAGCGTGCGTTCGCCTTGCCTATCTCGCTTGCACTGACACGCAAGCTCGCACAATTCGTCGCATTCCGATTTCGCGCCTCGGACGGAGACGTTATTCTCCGTCCGGCCAATGGGCGTCGGCGGTGCATGGGTCTCCTCTTGCACCTCCTGCTCGCGTGCTCGTTCTTCCAGCCATTGCTTTTGCAATCGTGCCTCGGCAGTCGGATCGGCCGTTATCTCTTCCGCATAGTCCTTGAAAGTGCCGGGATACCAACGCCCGAAATCCGTACTTTTGAATTGCTGCTCAAGGCTTGTCTCTATCGCGTCCGGCGTCAGCCCTTGTCTTTCAAGATCCTGCTGGTGTGCCTCTTCGAGCCGTTGACGCATACCCTTCAACCGATGGAAAGCCTCACCGATCAAAGCCAGTTCGGCAAGCAACGCCGATTTACTTTTGCGGACAATCCGCCACCAGCGGATCGAAGGATCGGACTTCGGCGGAGATTTGGTTGCAGTTGGCGGGGATGATTTGGCGTCAGTTCCCGGCTGGGGATATCTCCTCATGTCAGGCAAATAAGCGTATTGCTCGCCGACAACATAGCCGGACGGGGAGGCATCGCTCATCACCGCGCCTTGCGCCGCCTCGCCGCCGCTCGAGCCCGCTTGCGGCGACGATTTCTCCTCATCGGCCGCCTCGGCGTCCTCATCGGCCGGCTGTTCCTTCAGCGGCGGGGTGGGGTCGTCGGAATAGCCGGGGTGCGGCCAGACCAGGCGGCCGATGGTGTTCTTGTTGTTCATCCACCATTCGTCGCCGTCGCGCGTCGCCCACTGGCCCTCGATGCGCACCGTCTTGGAATGCTCCTTGCGGTGGCACACCGAGGCGACGGTGTTGGACTTCACCCCGAGGCCGGTGCCCGGCTCGTCGCCGGTGCAGCAGGTGATGATCGAATCCTGCTTGTGGGCGCGCTGGCCGGTGAAGCGCACGCTCGTCGCCGTGTTGGCGTCGTCCGACTGGTAGGCGACGATGGTGTAGGGCACCGGCGCCACCGGCGAGCGGCAGACGTCGGGATATTTCGAGATGACCAGCCCTTCGGACGTGTCGCGGCTGCCCCGGCGCGGCGGATAGCTCATCGGACGCCCTCGTCGATGCCGTGGAGCGCGGCGGGAGGAACGGCGCCGAGCGCAGGGTCGCCGGGGTCCTCCAGCCTCACGTCGATCCGCAAAAAGGCCGGGCAGATCGGCAGCCAGCCGCGCCAGGTGAGCGAAACCGACAGCGGCTCGGCCCGCAGGTCGAGATGCAGCCCGTCGAGGTTGAGGCGCTGCGTCACCTGCCGCCCGTCGCTCCACACATAGCGCGCCACCGGCTGCACCCGCGGCAGAAAGAAGTGCCGCTTGGCGCCGCCCGGCGTCAGCCGGGCGAACTGCACCGCCTCGTCGCCGGCAAGATAGCCGGGCAGGACCAGATCCGGATGGGCGCACTGGTAGAAGCGGTAGTCGAAATCCGCCGGCAGGCGCGGATGGCGCTCCGCCTGCCAGGCCTCATCATAGGTGCCGGCATGGCGCTGCCGGAGGCGCCAGAACGGCGGGACGGGGCCGAAGCCCGCCGGCGCATGCGCCGCAAACGGATCGTCGTAGCTCGCGTCGGGACGGTCGACCGCCGGCAGCACGAATCCCTCGGCCGCCTCGGCGCCGTCTTCGCGGCTTGGCGGCACGCGGCCCAGCGGATTGCTCGACGGCGGATCGCCGCCCGGCCCCGCCTTGTCGCCCCAGGTCTCGCGATAGTCGAGATCGACGTGAGCGACCGGGTCCGGATCGCTGAGGCTCCAGCGGCCCTTGACGCGCTGCCAATGTCGCGGCCCACTGACGCGCAGGACGAGATCACGGCTGCCCACCCGCAATCCGCACGACCAAGCCGGCGCCGTTTCCTGGCCGGACGGTGGATAGGCGCGCGCGAGAACCGTGACATCCGTCGCCGGCTTGAAGGGCACGAGGTCGGCGGCGCGCATCAGCGGCGAAGCGTGCGGGTGGCCGGTATATTCGTCGGTCAGCACAATCGCCTGCTCCGGCTTCAAGGCCAGTGTCGCGTCCTCCGGGATCTCGTAGTCCGCCCTCAGCGCCACCACCGCCATGGGCTCGCCGTCGCGGTGAACCTGCTCGTAGCCGATGGCGGCGAAGGGGGTGTCGTTGCGGCCGAGCATCGGGGTCTCAGTTCAGGTCGATCAGTTCGCCGTTGATCTGCACGTGACCCGAGGCGTCGAAATAGAACTTGGTCCCAACGATCGTGACGTTGCCCTCCTTGTCCATCATCAGCTTCGACTGCCCGCACTTGATGATGAATTCCTCCCCGACATTGAGGGTCATCGTGTGTCCGACCGACGTGTTCTTGTAGAGGCCGATCTGTTCGGTGCGCGCGATGCCGATCGTGTCGGAGCGGAACTTCTCGATCACCGTGTTGACGATGCCCGTCAGCGGCATCAGCTTTGCGAGAAGCCCTCCCAGGAAGGAGCCCGTCGCCATCTGCTGGGCGCCACCTTCGGCAAGGAAGCCGCCAGCGGTCGTCACGGCGGAATTGGCACCTAGCGAGGCCGCTTCGGCGGCCGCCCCGACGGCACTGACGGATTGGGTGAAAGCCTGAAGCAGTTCGTCGTCGATCGCCGCCGATCCATTGGCGGAATCCAGCCCGCCGGCGGCGACGATGCCGCCGAGCGCCGCCAGGAGAGGCGCGCCGCTTCCCCCGCCGACCGACAGGTTCATCGAGCCGCCGATCTTTTCCTGATGATTGCCGCCGACATCGATCGACTTGTTCTGGCCGATGCTTTCGACCTCGTGGGCGTCGACGCGTTTTACCCGATTGTTCAAGACCTTCGTGGTCTGGTCCTTCTGGGCGTGGAAGAACATGTTCTCCGACCCGGTGGCGTCCTCGAAGGAGATCTCATTGAACTCGTTCGGCGTGCCGGACTTGTAGGTGTTCGAGCGAAGCACGCTCTTGGTCTTATTCGCCGGCAGAGTGTAGGGCACCTTTTGCTTGGGGTTGGGCACCAGGCCGGTGATGAGCGGGCGGTCGGGGTCGCCGTCGATGTAGGAGACCATCGCCTCCATGCCGATGCGCGGGATGATCTGCCCGCCCCAGGTGCCCCCCGCCCAGGCCTGGCTGGTTCGCACCCAGCAGGTGTCCGAGCCGTCCTTCCTCGCTCGCCGATCCCACGGAAACCACAGCTTCACCCGGCCGTACTGGTCGCAGTGGATCTCCTCGCCCTCGGGACCCGCCACGATCCCCACTTGCGCCCCCTCGATGCGCGGGCGCTTCGTCGCACGGTGCGGCGTCAGGGGCACGCGCGAGGGCACCGCCTCGAAGCTGT
>NZ_JAZHFT010000098.1:0-4628 GCF_036541425.1 Consotaella aegiceratis | reverse complement strand
ATCGGCATGGCCAATCTCGCCTACAATCTCACCCGCTTCGTCTGGCATCAGGGGCGAGGTGCGCCCGCATGACGGCAAAATCGCCACCGGTCTGAAGTTCCAATGGCGGATGAGCGCCAAGTGCCGCAAAGCCACACCGATCAAGCCCAAATCGGGCCGCCATCACCAATGACGTCTCTTCAATGCCGCCAAAACGTCGGTTCTTCGAGGTGTCCAGCTTAGCGTCAGGCGCAGGCTCGCGACCGCGCGACACCGACCTTGATCATCCGGGCATCCGGCGGAACCGCGGAAATGTTTTCCGTTTCGGCGCCATCGTCGGCGTTGTCTTGGATGAGCTCGCAGCGAAAGTGCGAATGGTCCTTGCCGATGACCGCCTCGGCCCGCTTGGCAGGCCTGCCCACCACCCGTTCCGCCTCAACCCTGAGCAGCTCGCGCACGCGATCGCCGAAGGTCAGGCGCATGGCCTTCATCGCGGAAGCGGCGCCGTGCATTTCCAGGAGGTCGTCGATTTCGTCGAGCGCCCAGATCCCGGCGTCGTGGTCGCTTGGCGCGCTCGCCCCGTCGACGATGGCGATGCCGACCTCGTCGACCATCAACCTCTTGTGCTCCTTGTAGAGCCAGTCGGGGAGGATCAGCGACACCGCCAGCATTCGCCGCTTCAGCTCCTCCAGACGATTGGTATCGAGATAGGATGCGACCGAGCGTTTCATGTCGATGACGGTCGCGGTGTGACGCCGACGGTTCACGACGATCAGGTCCGGCGTGTACGTCATCCGGGTCTTCACGTCGGCATCGAACGCCAGCCCCTTCAAGGTGCCCGTTCGGTTGTTGGCGATCGCCTCCAGTGCCGTCGGCGTGACGGGCAGGCGCAGGCTCTGCGACAACACCACCAGATCGGTGTTTCGCTGGCAGAGGGCGACCATCGCCTGCTCCAGCAGCTTCCCTTCATGGAAGGAGAGCGAGCGGATCAGCGAGGCCAGTCCGACATAGTCGCCGAGGATGGCATCGGGCGCGGGCACTCCCGCGACGATATCGGCGATGGTCTTGTCGACCAAGGCGGTCAGCTCGTCCTGCACCTCGAAGGGCATGAACTGGGTGCGGTAGTCGCAGGTGTTTGTCTCGTTGGCTTCCGCCTCGAGTGCATCAAAGTGATCCAAAAAGTGATCCAATGAAGGGTTCTCCGGATGGAGATGATCGCGTTGCGCCGCACCAAATTGGCAGGGGGTCGGGCACGACGGATCTTCGGCAGGCAGGATGATCCTGCCGCCAATTGCCGACACTTCCGCCCGACCAGCATCGTGACGCAGACGCAGGAAGCGTTCGCGCCAGCGTCGCGCTTGATCATCTCGGAATTGAAAGGACGTTGGCGAAAAGCGCGCGGCCTACACGACGCGAAGCGTCTGCTGGCAAATGCCAAGGCCGCCGCCAATCGGCGGCGCGGCCGTTCCAACGTTCAGGAGAACTTTTCTCGAATCGACGAAAACGATATGGCTCGTCATAGCCCAAGACCTCTTATCCAGGTTGCGGGTCAGGCCTCCGTTTGGTGTTCCAGCACCAGCGGGGGCCGATCTCGTTCCGACCTCGCCGGAACGCCAATCCAAGGTGAGCCCTTCAACCCCCGATCGCAAGGCGCCGGTTTGCAGAAGCGATCGCGTGGTTAACGGACGGCGATCGTCCACCAGCGGGCTTCTCAATGCATTTCAGGCTTAAGCGAAATTCCGCGACTCACGAGGTCGAGCATGGCGAAGAACGCCCGGAACTGGCCGTGTAGGTAGTCCAGCCGGTTCAGCCGACTACCAAGATCAGAGAAGTTAGCCGCTGTCCCCTTACTTCAATATCGTCGACGACAGCAAATTATCTAACTCTACAAAGACGGCCGATTTCTCCATTGCTTAATCACGCCTACCTCACCACCCGAATAACGAGCATTTACACCACATCTACCCTTTGCGTGACAGCAAAAAAACCAGACTTCTCGCTCGATCCTCTTTAAGGTCTAAAATGACCCCGCTATACATTCCGTCTAAAACCGCCTGTCGTAGTCTATCGCCGAGCCAAGGAAGGCGCTTTGACGACCCGCGTCGAGCACCAAGAAGGCCGGCAGCAGTTGGCGTTCGAAAGGAAAGATACTTGCCGCTAACTTCGGCAAAAACGCTGTGAGAGATCGCCCTTTCATTGTCCGTTAAAAGAAGATCCATCTGATCCGGCAATCTACAATACACCATAAGCATGGATTTTGGAAATATCGACACACCGATCCGGCGGGCTAACGATCGAAACGGAACACGCAGAGAAATGAAAATATCCTCTAGTTCCCTTTTATCGACTTCCGTAACGCCATCCATTGCGCCCGAAATTTTCGCCGATGCGTCCGGTGGAACAAGCAACCTGTCCGCTATCAAATCTGAAAGATCTTCCACCTCACGAAAACTAAGAACCCTTCCAAGCGGATTGTGTTCCAAAAACCTACCAAGAATAATATGAGAAAACTCATGCGCAATAACGAATCTACGAAATTGATCTGGCGCGATCCTGGATATATATATCGTATACCCATTACCAGAACTTTCCGTATAGGCTAACGAACTCATGCCCTCCTTGAAGGATACGGATATATTCAGATTCAATATAATTCTAAGGCGATCAATATCGACAAAATTCTTAACCGCAGCACGATCGGACAAATCATCCAAATAGGCCAAGAATTCCGCAAACCTATCATCCTCGAAATATAGGCGAGGAACCTTCATACATGACCCACAATCCGATCGATTGCACGGTTAATGTAATCCTGCATGCGGTCCGCAATCCCCCTCGACTTGAAACTAACCGTCTCCCGAACAAATTCTTCCGACGCCTCCGTATATGCTTGATCCCACTGCTCCTTAGAGTGATTTCCCAAAGGCTGATGAAACATGTCCGTCATCAACCCCCTAACTATGGACTCTCTTTCTTTATCTTCCAAGAACAACCCGCAGAACATATTGTGAGCCCGTCGCCTTTGCTCTTTATCGAAACGGGGATGGCACAACAAATGGACTGCCCAAAGTTCAGCATGCGCGGCACCAATTAGTTTGAGGCGGTCTTTCAATATCGAGTGCTCAACCTCAGCAAGTCGGCACCGCTTACCTGCCCAGTCCACCACTACGCTAGCGATTTTTGCGTTCATCGTCGGAGATGGTGTAAAAATCAGGATGTCACCCGGCTTTCCACCGACGAACTCTGCTATCTGATTCTCATAATCGGTTCTGGTTTCGGGATCTCTGAGTTGACCCAAGAGCCGGACGCGAGGTTCCGCACCAGCCCCCGTTCCAGACCTGAGACGGTCGGCTCGTATGTTGAGAATCTCATCATACAAGACTCTGTCGCGCACCCCATTTGCCAGTTCTTGAATTAGCTTCGTAGAACTCGGGTGCTTCACTTGCAAAAACTGTATAAGCGTATCGTCGCTAAAACCAAGAAGATTTATCGATTCTATTAAACCATTAACTTTTGCCTCAAATACAACCCTTCCAATCATCGCATCTACGATGATCTTTGCATGGTGATAGTAGACTCTTTCGCCTATTTTATATCTAGCATCCAAAAGATCCGCTAGATCCGTCATTAAATCCGACCGAGCTCTTTTTTCTCTCGTTTTCCATAGACGAATGACAGGCATTACTAAATGTTTAGCATCCGACCGCACCTGGGACTCACCGCGATCCCCAAATTGAACGCGATCTATATATATGTAATTCAGAACCCTATCAGCCGTAGATACATTCAGATTGCAAAAAAAACTATCTCTTTTTAGATAATCTAAGAGATCTGCACATACTGTATTGCTGACAAGATAGTACAACGCTTCATCGAAAACTGTGTTTCTCTCAGATCCATCGATCTCCTCCTCCGGAAGAGACTCCCGTCCGCCGGAGAGAAATAAATTCACAAATCGTTGGTAGATCTTCTCGCCATATTCCTCTTTGATAATCTGCGCTATCGGCTTCTCAGGGCCTAGTAACTCATCGAAGCGATCTCTTCCATCGTCAGTCCCCTTCTGAAACCCATCATGAGATTCAAAGATTTTGAGATCATCCTCGATCGTGTGACCGAACGGCACATGAGTGATATCGTGAAGGAGAGCATACAGCCGCGCGATCAACCGTTGCCGCGCCGAGATAGGGAAATTGCTGGAAGGGGCCGACCCTTGTGCTCGATTCGTTGCGATGCGCGAAATAAGGTTGTCAAGTTCCTGCAATACACCCAGCGAATGGTCAAACCTCGTATGGAGCGCGGTCGGATAGACATAAACGGCAGCCCCTAGCTGCCTGACCCCTCTAAGCCGTTGAAAATCGGGCGTATCAATGATCCGGGTCTCGCACTTCGTTAAGCGGACGTCGCCGGTCACAGCAATCCGGATAGTCTTGTGAAATTTGAGTTGCCCGTCTGGCGCAAGCACATTGCCCAGACTGAACGACTCGGATGTCGAACCGGGGTCAGTGTCCGATTCAAAACTAAGCAGATGAATTAGCGAGCCTTGCGACGCGGCGAGCGAGGAGTTGGACCGAGGCGAGGAACAGCCATGCATTGGCAGATGCGATGGTCTGCTCGAAGTCCTTGGCAAGCCGTCGATTGCGATTGAGCCA
>NZ_JAZHFT010000097.1:0-4696 GCF_036541425.1 Consotaella aegiceratis | reverse complement strand
CCAGGCTGGTGCGCGCATGCTGTGCGCGAGTGGTATCGGTCCACATCGTTGATCCAAGGTAGTTTTTGGCAAAACCCCTGAATCAACGGCCGGCGAGGCTGTCAAGCTAACCCACTGATACCACTCACCTCAATTTCGGATCAGACACTCAGAGGCGAACAAGTCTTCAGCCATCACCCACTCCCATAGGTTGGCAGTCAGCAATGAATACCACTTTTACTGCGAACTGACTAGCCACCGCTTCGAAGACGATGAAGGATGCGGCCCACGCCCGGCGCCTTCGGGCGCATGCGGGTTCCATGCTGGCGGCTGGCCCAGCGACGCTTCCCGGTTCGGCCGGGATGAGGCCGCAGTCATGGATCTGAGGGCGAAGCCCTTTCCAGCCGTTCAACTGCGGCCTGATCGGACGCGGCTTTGCAAAGCGCAGCCCAATCGTCGGGCGGGTTGCCATCCTCCAGCATCCCTTTGAAAACCTTATAGGCATCGGTCTTCGCGCCATAGGTCCGCAAAGTCGTTTCATCATTCACCCAAGCGAAGATGATGATTTTCGCGGTCGAGTCGTAGCGGAAGAACAGGCGGAAGCGCCCATTGCCGAACTTTGCCCGGAACCAGTGTTTGTGCGTCTCGCCGAGCGTCGATCCTTGCCGATAGACGGTTGCGGTCGGATCGGCAGGGATTGTCTGGAACACAAGCTTGTTCAAAGCGGCCAAGAGCTTGGTGTTCGCGTTTCTTTGATAGTCGTCGGGCTTCTTCGCCTTCAACGCTTCGACCGCAGCGGTCAGCTTTTCCAACTGATCGAGAAAGAGGGGATGGGCAAAAATGGTCCAGCCATTGATCGTCAGCATGGCTACAGCGCGACATCCCCCTCGATCTCGGCATCGAGGTCAACGTCCATGTCCCCGACAACCGCGGCCACGCGATCGCGCAGGGTGGCGGGGAGCGCGGCGACAGATGTGCCAGGGTGTTTGCTCATGTCCCGCGCCAGAAATTCGAGGAAGCGATCAACCACCGGATCACTCGTCTCTTCCGTCACCTTCTCGACATAGACCCGGTGCTGATCATCGACGAAGAAGGCGATGCGTCCGCCGTAGTCCACGCCCAAAGCCTGACGAACGCTCTTGGGAACAGTCGTCTGGCCTTTGGCGGTGATCGTGCTTTCTTCCTTCAACAGAGCGCCCATGGTTCAGCTCCAGTTCGACCCTCGATATAGGTAAGGAAAATTCCTTACTTTGTCAAGAAGACCCTTCCGTCGGCAGGCCGGAGGTGCCGCTCGCCGGACGCCACAACGGTGCAATCGTTGGTCTGCGCTACGGCCACAACGATGGTGTCGAGAAAGCCGGCAGGGACGGCCCCTCGCCCTTCCGTCGGCCATCAGCCGCGCCCGGCGAACAGAAGCTGCGAACCTTCGAGCTCGGAGAACCGCGCCTCATGTTGAGTACGCCGCGGATGCCTTCGCTCACGCCGCCTTTTTCGCCCTGTCCGCCCGTTGACGTCGTGCCCGATTCCAGGGCACAAAGGTGATGCCCACGCGGCTTCTGGGCCGAAAAAGCGAAGCGCCGCAGAGAGTTAGTATGCATCTGGCTGGGGATCCAGGTCCCCCAGCCACTTCTTCTCGTCATAGAGATCTGAAAGGCCCGGTTTTCCGGGCTTTTTTCATGTTTGGCTACCCTTTCCCGGGGGGTACTCTTCCAGCGCAGTCCAGGCCGGTATCGACCGAATCCGCATCCCGCACCCGGTCGCTGGAGATGGAGATGGAGTGGATATGGGATCGGCCATAGCCACCTGTTGCGCGAACTGACTGGGGTTCATCCGGAGCCGACTGAAAACATGGCCCCGACGCCGACCGTCGCGGCGCCGTCCATCCCAAAGCGATACCGGTGATCCTGACCACGGCAGAGGAGTTCGACGTTTGGACGCGGGCGAAGTGGCGCCCGATGACGCGCTCCAGATCGCCGCAAAAGGTGAGAGTCAGGATGAGGCCGACACCTGAAGAACTAGACGAGACCGAGCCCTATTTTCGCCGTGAGCTGTGGTGGCACGATCACCCTCGCCTCGGACGGTGGCGGATGGCATGGAAACTGCTGCGGCAAGGCCAGATGCGGCGCGAGCACTGACAGACACTCCTCCGACCGATCCTCACGTCCAACAGGACGCTCGTCCTCTCGGGTATCGTGATGCTCGCTACCGGCTGGTTCGTCTGGTCGTAGACCACGAATAAACGGGGCGCGTCGCTGCAGATCCAGCTAATAGACCGAATTGCTTCCCCATGCCGTTTCCGTGGCTCGATAAATCCATTTGTCGCTTGGGCGGACTCTAGGCCTGTCGAGCAACTGTGCGGGGCCGGACAACGTCCCCATAGCAAAGCGGACCCGCTCAACGACAAGTCTTATTAGTAAAAATTATTTATTATTGGCATATCTTAATTATGCTTGGAGAAAAATAAAGGATTTCATGCCAGTAAAGTTGCAGTTTCATTCTGGAGACGTGGTGATGCGTATCGCGACGAAACTGCAAGCCTTGTTCGGATTCATCGGCCTGATCCTGGTCGGCACCAGCGTGTTGGGTCTTTATGAATTCGAGCTCAACGCTGTCGGCGGCAAAGCCCACAACGCCATCGTGGAGTCCAAGGATCTCTTGGCCGATGTGCTGCCGCCGCCCAACTACGTCATCGAGGCTTTTCTCTACACCACATTGGCGCGGGACCATTATGTCAGTGCCGACGAGCTGAAGTCGAAGATCGCCGAGCTGAAGGCTGCCTACGAGGAGCGCGAAGCGTACTGGCAGACGTCGGACCTTCCGGAGGAGGTCAAAGCTCTTTTCCGCGAGTCCGACACTCACGTCAAAGACATTTGGGACGATATCCAGCAGGAATTCCTGCCCGCCCTTCGGAGCGGCGACGAGACCGCCGTCATCGCGATGTTCAACGACATCCACAAAGACTACCAAGCGCACCGCGCGGTGGTCGACAAGATCGTCGTCGCCGCTACTGAACTCGCTGAAGAACTCACGGCCGAGTCGATGAGCGCCTCCGATTTTGCCGTCACGCTCCAGATCGCCGGATTGTTGGTGGCGCTCGTCATCCTCGTCGCGGTTCTGTTCGTGATGCGCAGCACCGTTATCCGCCCGCTGGGCGATCTCACGGAGGCCATGAGACGCTTGGCGGCGGGTCACATTGACGACGAGTTTTCCCTGACAGGGCGCCGGGACGAGATTGGAGAGATGGGTGAGGCCATGGCCGCCTTCCGTCAGTCGGAGGCCGAACGCCGCGAGTTGGAGGCGACGGCCGGGGCTCAGCGCCAGGAGGTCGAGCGCCAGAAGGCGGCGGCTGCCGCCGAAGAGCAGGAGAAGGCCGCGGAGCTGAAGGCGTTCGTCACCGACATCGAGGGCGGCTTTCATCGCCTTTCGGAGGGCGACTTGACTGTTCGTCTCGAACGCCCTGTGGCTATGGATTACGAGGGTATCCGCGTCGAGTTCAACGGGTCGGTAGAAAAGCTGGAGGCAACGTTCGGGTCGGTCATCGGCTCCATCGGGTCTCTGCGCTCCGGCCTCGACGAGATCAACACCGCCACCGGCGATCTTGCCCAGCGTACTGAACAGCAGGCAGCGAGCCTGGAAGAGACGGTGGCCGCCCTTGGCGAGGTGACCCGCGGCGTCAATGAGACCGCAAGGAGTGCTGAAGAGGCTCAGGTCTCGGCCGAAGCGGCTCAAAAGAATGCCGAAAAAGGCGGCAACATCGTCGGCCAGGCCGTGGAAGCGATGGCCCAGATCGAAAAGTCCTCCGAAGAGATCGGCAAGATTATTGGAGTGATTGACGAGATCGCCTTCCAGACGAACCTTCTGGCGCTGAACGCCGGTGTCGAGGCGGCCCGCGCCGGCGAGGCCGGCAAGGGTTTTGCTGTCGTCGCGCAGGAAGTGCGTGCCCTGGCCCAGCGCTCGGCCGAAGCGGCCAGGGAAATCAAGGATCTGATCTCGGCATCACACGAGCATGTAGAAAATGGCGTCGGCCTAGTGACCGCGTCCGGCAAGAGCCTCGAGGATATCGTCGCCCAAGTGGCTTCGATGTCGGCAGTCGTCACACGGATTGCTGCGAGCGCGCGGGAGCAGGCGGTCAGCCTGAAGGAGGTCTCCACCGCCGCGGATCAGATGGACAAGGTGACGCAGCAAAACGCTGCGATGGTCGAGGAGACAACGGCCGCGGCGCAGACGTTGGCGAGCGAAACCGACCAGCTCGCGCGGCTCATCGCCCAGTTCAAGACGGCTGCGAGCGCCGGCCACCAAGCGCAGGGCGCCCGAACGGCGCGCCGTCAAGCAGCCGCGCCGGCTCAGCGCCTCGTACCCAAGCCGGTCGTCCAAATGAAGACAATTGGTTCAGGAGGAGCAGCCGCTGCTGAGGCGCCCTCGAAAGACGGGTGGGAGGAATTTTGATCCCAAGAGCCCAACAGTCACAACAACCGACATGGACGACACCGACGGTGTTCTAGAAGTCCGCTTGGAAGAATGAGTGACAGTTGTCGGTCGCCGGAGGGGGTGACGCTGTGTCCACACGAGACATTCCCATCCAAACGCAAGTCATGACCTCCGCCAGAGGCGGAGGTTTGGAACGCTGCGCTTGAGCCACTAGAAGTGGCTTTGCTACATCAGGCGTTCAGCTTGAACAAATCGTTGTAGTCAGACGCTTTATCGGCTTTTTCTTGAT
>NZ_JAZHFT010000096.1:0-4825 GCF_036541425.1 Consotaella aegiceratis | reverse complement strand
GCTCAGCCGGACATATCGCTCGTCAACATCCCAGAACCCCGGCTGCCCGCGCATCTATGCCTCCTGATCCCGTCGAGACCGATGGAATCATGAAACGCCCAGCCACGCGAGGTTTTTCGAGGTGTCCAACTCTATGATTTGGTCATTCATTGATTTCATCAGTAATTTTTCTAATTTCTTCCGAAAAATCCCATGCGCACTCGATCAACGGCTTCGGATCTTCTACATAATTAGATTCTGATAATATAGATTCAAAAAGATAAAACATAGAAATTACGCATGACTTACTTATATAAGGTTTTTCTTGATATAGATTTTTGCATTCTCTTAATATAAATATTATTTCTTCTTTTTTGTTGAGATTAATTACTTTTTTCTTCCAGAGAATCTTAATTCTCCGATAAAATTAATTACGGCATTATTTAACTTTTCATCAATATCATTCATTTTAGCAACTCGATAGCGTCTTTTGGAACATTTTGATATATACTATATTCGTCTTGCCATATTGAATAATGATACCCTGGCCGACTCCTGCTTGCTTGCCAGCGGGCGCCGTCAGCCCAGGCGATCTGCCCGTCCAGATGCAGCGGCGCCTCGGCCACCATCCGGTCGCCGTCCCATAGGACGAAGGGACAGATCAACTCTTAAGTAATTGTAATATTTTTTCTTTTAATAAATTTAGAAAAAATCTATTTTCTTTATCCGTTAAATACGGAGAATATTCTATTCCGCGACTCCAAAAAAAATTGAATCTATATTTTCTGAAGAATTGATGGCAGATTCTATTTCTAAAACAACTTTTGATAAAATAATGTTATATTTGTTATCCGAAATTATGAGATCTATAGCATCATTTGGATTTTGAAAATCCAGATCAAAATCCTGATTTAGATACGGCGATATTAAGTCAACAAGATTTTTGTATAATTGCCTCATCGTGTCGGATATCCTGTATGAATTCTGTATCCTGTTGACATAGTTGGATCGCGCCGAATTATAAATAAAGCGTTCGATGATGGTGTCGATGCTGATTGACCCCTTAGCATCGTCCGGCCAACCGGAGAACCATATGAGTGCTTTATCGTAATCTGGTTATTGCTGCCCTGCAAAAAATTTTTGATGACAATCGGATTCGCATCCACCGCTTCTGCCGCAGATCTTTCCGCAGTTGCTCGATCTGTGAACGTCGAACTACCTGATATTTTCGGATCGGCTTGAAGGCCGCTAGCTAGCTCGGCATCGGTTTTCCCCACATGCCTTTGCAAGAGATGACCGCCCGCGTTCTCATGAGCTTGCAAACCACCTCCCGGGGCCAGCCGACTCAACCCCAGCGGATCGGTCCAAACCGTCGGGTTCTGCACATAAGCCTGCGGCCGATCCCCTCCGGCGAGGCCGATGGGGTCGGGGCTGGTGTAGTGGCCGGTCAGGGGATCGTAGTGCCGGTGGCGGTTGTAGTACAGACCCGTCTCGGCGTCCTCGTACTGGCCCGGAAACCGCCACGGGCAGGCCAGCGCGTCCGGCGCGCGGGCGTGGGCGGGCTTCATGGCGAGGGCGCCACGCACCTCCACCGCCCGCACCGCGCCCCAGACGTGATGGTCCGCCGCCCACACCAGCCGGCCCCGCGCGTCGAACATCTCCTTCGGCGTGCCGAGCGGGTCGGTGACCACCGCCAGCATTTCGCCGCCGGGCAGCTCTTTCGCCAGGAGCCTGTGCGTTTCCTCCTCGAAGTGCCAGCGGACGCCGTCAGCCCAGGCGATCCGCCCGTCCAGATGCAGCGGCGCCTCGGCCACCATACCGCTAACTAAGGAGCATCGATAAAACGCTTAGTCCATACTATTATAATACTTATACTCAATCAATTTTCATATTTATTTTTTATAAAAGTATATTTCTAAAACTATAATTTTATTTCCTGAAATTTTCTATATCAAATATATAATCTGATGAAAATCCGGATTTACCACTAAGATCCCAACCTATCCTTCGATTATCCCACTCATATTTACCGTTCCTTCTTGATCTTGAGCTTTCATTTTATAAAACAATCTGTAACCGCCCGTTACTTGACGACGCCCTCTAAAAATATAAAAATGGAGACCATCATCATCTTGGAATTGATGCATAAATTCCAGAGGATCACCAGCTTCATAAGCCCAGTCAGGCTCAAACACCCACTCTGGTTTTTTGGTCATAAATGTATATTTAGGTTTGACGAAATCGTTAAACCATCTTTCTTGGTCTTCCGGATTTTCTTTAGTGTATTCGCCGTAAACCTTTTCTATAAAATCATTGCTTGCCCTTGCATCGCACTTATTCATAACAAAATTATATAATTCAGATTTAAACCTTCCAAAAGGACTGTTTATTTGTGCAGAAATTTCCTTTCCTTTTTGGCGAAATTTCTCGCGCAGTTCATCGCCTCTAGACATCTTTGAATCCTTCCGATCATGGCCAAGAGTTTGTGCCGCGCTTTATGCCGATCAAATCATATCCAGTATGGCGGAACGGGTCCATACCTTCGTGCCCCCAGGGAGTTGTAGGAACCAGATTCCAGTCTTCATTCGCACGGGCACTTCCTCCCCGCTGTGTGAGTGAGCGATGGTGAAGCTCCATTGAGACATCACGTTCGACGATTGCGCCCGTTCGACGATTTCGAACCACGATGGTCATCCTCGGCGCCGCACCCTCTGCCATCAGATCGATGTTGTCAGGTGAATATTTTCCCGAGGGATTCGCTCGTTCTTGTTCACCCACCCGCCGCCAATAATTTGCTCTCGCGGTACTCCAATTCGCGGGCGCTGTAGGTTCCGGCCGCTGGTAATTCGCCCTCGCATCTAACCCCAGCGGATCCACCCACACTGTGGGGTTGGGCACATAGGCCTGGGGCCGGTCGCCGCCGGCGAGACCGATCGGGTCGGGGCTGGCGTAGTGGCCGGTCAGGGGATCGTAGTGCCGGTGGCGGTTGTAGTATAGCCCCGTCTCGGCATCCTCGTACTGGCCCGGAAACCGCCACGGGCAGGCCAGCGCGTCGGGCGCGCGGGCGTGGGCGGGCTTCATGGCGAGGGCGCCACGCACCTCCACCGCCCGCACCGCGCCCCAGACGTGATGGTCCGCCGCCCACACCAGATGCCCGCGCGCGTCGAACATCTCCTTCGGCGTGCCGAGCGGGTCGGTGACCACGGCCAGCATCTCGCCGCCGGGCAGCTCCTTGGCCAGGAGCCTGTGCGATTCTTCCTCGAAGTGCCAGCGGACGCCGTCAGCCCAAGCGATCTGCCGTCCAGATGCAGCGGCGCCTCGGCCACCATCCGGTCGCCGTCCCAAAGATACGCCGTGCCGACCTCAGGCGAGCGGTCCGGCGGCGCTCACCATGGATTGTCCCTCTGTCTAATCTCTCTATCTAGCAAAATGGGTCATTTTAATTTAGCCCATATCGATCCATATATTTTATTATGTAACTCGCCGCCCTTCCATCTGGACCAAAGAATTTATGAAATATCTCTCGTACGCGATCATATTTTCCCATATATAAATAAATTATCAGGCAATCCTTACTCTCCATCCACCGCTCCTCTGAAGCATAAAGTTCTGCTAGATTTTCTATATATTTATAATTATCATATATCTCTTTTGACTCTGAATTACACAATTCAATAAAATATTCATAATCTTGGTTATCATAGATGATTCGCTTCCTTGTCGCGACCAAAGGGAGGCTATCCCATCCTCGGAGCTGAGAACTGATAGGGATTTTAAAACCGCGAAATAAGCCTATATCCGGAGGATCGACATTATTATATTGATGGATAAAATTCGCAAACTCATTTAATTCGACATTGTGGAAACTGAGATCTGCATTAAGTATACCTTTCGGTACAGGATATCTTCCACGCTCAATAGTGGCACTAACAATATACCTCTTTTCATTATCCATAAATTTATATAATTGATAGCCGTTTTTTTTTCCATCCTCTTTGCGAAAATGCATCAATAAAGGCCTCTCGATCAGGATCCTTTTTCTTCGTCATGGTACCGAAACTCCAGGGGTCAAACGCTCATAGCTTATTCCAGGAAACGTCTGAGTTGTGTTCGCACCAGGAATACCAACGGCGTTCTTGCCGGTGAAACTAAATGGTTGCTGGCTTTCTATCATTCGTTGAAGCTGCCTTTGTCTGAGGTGGTCCCGGTTTCCCGGACAGGCAGACGGCTGAGTTAAGCTTGGTTCCTGTGGTTGGTCATGCCGCCAGTCTGATGAATCCGGCGCCCTCATGGACCTCGGCGGGCGTTTTGCCGCCATGGGTCGAATGAGGACGGTCGGCGTTGTAGTAGGTCATCCACTTCGCGAGACCGGCCCGCGCCTCGGAGTCCAGGGCTCAGATTGTCTCGTCCACTCTTGGCTTCGACAACGTAACGAACCTTACCTTCGCGCACGACAATCATGTCAGCATAGCTGACGATCTCTCCATCCGCATTGCGGACGGTGACGTTCTGGAACACCTGATCGCCTTTGGCTCTGAAGCCATCAGCCAGCTGCTGCTCGAATACCTTGCCAGGCCCGGCCAGGTTCTGGCCGTTCTTGTTGAGAAATCTTCCCTGCGCATCGCGAGCCTGCAAGCCATAGATATCAACCTCGGCCGCCGGGTTCTGCACATAAGCCTGCGGCCGGTCGCCTCCTTCGAGGCCGATGGGGTCTGGGGAGGTGTAGTGGCCGGTCAGGGGATCGTAGTGCCGGTGGCGGTTGTAGTATAGCCCTGTCTCGGCGTCCTCGTACTGGCCCGGAAACCGCCACGGGCAGGCCAGCGCGTCGGGCGGCCGGGCGTGGGCC
>NZ_JAZHFT010000095.1:0-4971 GCF_036541425.1 Consotaella aegiceratis | reverse complement strand
ACCACATCGACGACTGGCGGCGGCGCTATGCCTATGTCTCTGGAAAGCGCTCGGGCGCGGACTGGAACTTCGAGACGCCGACCATGGTGCCCTCGGCCGAGACGCCGTCGCTGGTGGAGCTGCCGGACAACACCAAGCGCGAGCTCTACGAGTTTCCGGCCCGCGCCATGGACGTGACGGCGCACGAGCGCATGGAAAAGCTGCGCATGCAGGCGTCCGAGGCCGATCACGACCGGGTGCAGGCCGCTTCCAACATCAGGGTGGTGGAGCCGGGGCGGCGGTTCAGCCCCTACGAGGTGGCGCATCCGGAGAAGCGCTACGAGGAGCACGTGGTGATCCGCGCGGTGCATCAGGTGGTCGATCGCTCCTACGAAACGGCGGAGGACGAGCCGGAATACCGCAACGAATTCGAGGCGATGCCCTCGCGCGTGCCCTTGACGCCGCATCGCGCCACGCGGCGCCCGCGCATCGAGGGGGCGCAAGTGGGGATCGTGGCTGGTCCCGAGGGCGAGGAGATCCACTGCGACCAGTACGGCCGCGTGAAGCTGTGGTTTCCGTGGGACCGGCGGGCGAAGAAGGACGGCTCCGACACCTGCTGGGTGCGGGTCAGCCAAAGCTGGGCGGGGGGCACCTGGGGCGGCCAGATCATCCCGCGCATCGGCATGGAAGCGATGGTCTCCTACATCGACGGCGACCCCGACCGCCCGCTCATCACCGGCCTGGTGCCCAACCCGAAACAGAAAGTGCCCTATGAACTGCCCGGGCACAGGACCAAGAGCGTCCTTCGCACCAACACCTACAAGTCCGGCACGCCGAACGAATTCAACGAGATTTCCTTCGAGGATGCGACGGGGGCGGAGAACATGTTCCTGCACGCCCAGAAGGACCAGACCACCAAGGTCTTGAACAACCAGACCAGCCGGGTCGACGCCAATGCACTGCACTCGGTAGGATCCAACCAGTCCTTGGAGGTTGGCTCGAACATGAGCCAGCAGGTGGGCGGGGGACTCAATCTTGTGGTGGGTGGTGTCGGCGGGATCGTCAACGCCATCGCCGGCGGTGCCCTGGCGGCTCTCTCGGGAACGAGCGCTTCCATGCTGCAGCAGGCGATGGGTCTCATATCGTCGGCCATGGCCGACAGCCCCTCGAGCGACGACAAGAGCGCCGCCAACGCCAGCGCCGCCGTCGGCGAAAGCGGCGGTTCGAGCGGCGCAGCCGATGCCTCGCTGGCCGACGCCGGTCTGCACGCGGGCCTCATGGCGTCCGGCGCGCTCGGCGCCATGGCCAGCACCATGGACGAGGTACGCGGCGGCGTGAACGACGCGGAGGCTTCCAACATGGTGGGCGCCGGCGGCGCGTCGATGAATTCGGCGGGGGCGGGGCTCGCCTCGCAGGTCGCCTCGATGATCGGCTCCGGCGTCTTCAATACGCTGGTCAGCAAGATCCAGAACACCAGCGTCGGCATCGCTCAGACCGAGCAGGTGGGCCTCGCCAAGGTGGTTACCGTCGGGCAGGTCTACAAGCAGGCGGTCGGCGACAGCAAGCATGTGTCGATCGGCAAGGAGCTGTTCATCGGCGTCGGCGGCGGCAGGGACGAGGACGGCAACGAGACGCCGCCGAAGTCGATCCTCATCATGAAGGA
Source organism: Consotaella aegiceratis (assembly GCF_036541425.1). Classification (NCBI taxonomy): domain Bacteria; kingdom Pseudomonadati; phylum Pseudomonadota; class Alphaproteobacteria; order Hyphomicrobiales; family Aurantimonadaceae; genus Consotaella; species Consotaella aegiceratis. The sequence goes on along the minus strand of NZ_JAZHFT010000095.1, from coordinate 3,329 downwards.
CGACGGTACCATCCTGCTCAAGGGCGTCAGGGTCTATGTCGAGGGCGAGAGCCACGTGCAGATCACCGCGCCGATGATCGACAACAACTGAGGGGGCGTCCGGTGCCGGAACTCGTCAACCTCACCCCGTTCCCGAACTTCCGCTACTACAGCCGGGACAACAAGGACGAGGAGTTCGGGATCGTCATCGTCAAGGCGACCTACGAGGTGGCGCCGTCGGGCCGGCTGCTTCAGGCGGAGGAGCAGGCGCCGATGGTCTTCACCGACCTTTGCCATGGCGAGGTCAATGTCAGCTCTCTCTGGCATCCGTCCGACCTGGTGCCGAACAAGCCGGCCACCGATGTCATCGTCAATGCGGTGGCGCGGGCGCCGGGCGGCAAACCCATGCCGTTCTGGCACTGCGGGCTCGCCATCGCGGACGGATCGGAAACCCGCGTCGACAAGACCCTGCGCGTCACCGGGCCGCGCGAATGGGCGCCGGTCTGGCGGCGCCGGCTGAGCGAGGCCGAGCAGGCGCACTGGCACGATCACCGCCGGGCGTTCGACCGCTGGCGGCTGTCGGATCCCCAACCGATCGCGGCGTTGCCGCTCCATTATGAATACGCCTATGGCGGCGAGATCGCGATGGGTACGGACGAAGACGGCCAGGCGCTGTTCGACACCGACGAGCGCAATCCGCTGGGGCGCGGCAAGATGGATCGCGAATGGACCGATCATACCCGCCACGTCCCGGCGCCGCAGATCGAGGACCCGAACGATCCGGTGCGCGAGCCCTTCACCGAGCTTTCGCCCCAGAGCCTCGGCCCGATCCCCCCGGCCTGGCTGCCGCGCCGCCCGCGCGGCGGCACCTACGACCAGAACTGGATGGACAATATCTGGCCGGCCTGGCCGCCGGACTACGACTTTTCCTATCACAATTCGGCTCATCCCGACTTGATCGTATCCCCTCATCTGAAGGGCGGCGAGCGCGTGACGCTGACGGGCCTGGCCGAGGCGGCCGAGACGGTTACTCTCGTCCTGCCGCAGGAGTCGCTTTTCGTCGACTTCGTGCGCGATGACGGCCGCACCGACCGGCAGGACATGGCGCTCGACACGGTCTTTCTCGACATCGCCGCGAAAAGGCGACGCGATTGGCGCGTCTATCTCTCCTGGCGTGTCAATTTCGAGCCGGACATCTATTCGCGCGCCGTCATTCAATATGTCGCCTCTTTTCAATCGGCAGCGCAAATTCGCGCTGGCGTCAAAGCAAGGGCTGAAGCATGACGACGGGACGGATTTCGGCGCGCAAGTGCCACAGCAACGTGATCGTCTCCACCACGCCTGACGTCTGTTGGACACCGGTCGGCTCAGGCCGGAAGCCGGTCGCCTATTCGTCCATCGCGTTCCTCGACACGGCCATCCGCTATTCGAAATCGGTGCGCAACAACGGCAAGTTCGATTTCCAGCTCAATTCGCGGACGGCCACCTCGACCGGCCACGAGCCTGGCGTTGAGAAAGGCGTCAAGGTGCCCGGCTATCTCGGCCCCGCGCACGTGGAGATTGCCGCGGACTATTTCTTTTCCGAAGGCTGGGCCAATTGCAGCCATCGCGACCCGGCCTGGATCAACCGCCCGGATCCCGGACCGACGGAAGACCAAAAGAATAGTTTTGAGGATAAAATATAATGGGCGATTATAGCTTGGAAGATAGCGGTCTTTCTGCGGAAGAAATTGCGATATGCAAGAATGACCCTCTGCTTCCAAAAGAATTTCTAACTCGATCACAGCTGAATTTTGCGGTCAGAGATTGCCTTGCTAGAGCTAGAACAGAAGAAGGAAATAACAAAAGTAAAATAACAAGCAATGGAAATGCCAGATTGTATACTGATGTAACCGTTTCTGGCGTCGGAATATCTTATTGGAAAGGCATTAAAAACAAAGCATCTTCTGTATGGGAGGGTATTTCTGAGTTTGTTCAAGACCCTCTTGGAGCATTTGAGAATAATACAGATAACTCGGTGTCCTATTTTCCTCCTGGGTCGATGGGAATACCCAACAATGTTCCCGTCATCGATACCCAAGGACAAATAGACGAGGTCTTCAAAGAGCAGGGCGTGCCAGGCGCGTTGGCCTATGAAGCTGGTGAGGAAACGACAGACCTTGCTGTCGAAGGCGGGACTGTTGTGATCACATATGGCGTAGCGAAAGGTACCGGTGTTATTTTTCGCAAGATCCCCAAGCCTGCGAAGCCAGGCAAAGTCGCTGAGCCGCCTACTGGCGAAGTCAAAGGAGCTCCGGTTGCGGCGGGCGAGCCCGTCTCGGTCGCCAACGGCGAATATCTGGAGACCTGGCGCGACTTCCTGATCCCCGGCACGCTCGCCCTCGACGGCGCGCGCTATATGGGCCTGAAGCTCGCCTTGCCGCCCCGCTATCAAAGCCCACTCGGCCCCTGCCAGATTTCGGCCTTCGACGAGGTCTTCTCCAACCCGGAGCGCGGCCGGCTCTGCTTCCACGACCGCGACGGCCACGCCATCGGCTTCGACCGGCCGTTCAACTTCCTGGCGTCCACCAACCCCGCCTATCCGCATCTGGAGCTGAAGGCGCCCTGGCTGAAGCAGCTCCGCCTCAAGGACCGGGCGATCGTCAAGCATTTCCGGCAATATGACGACGACGTCTACCGGCTGGAAAAGATCGAGGATCTCAACGGCAACACGCTCCTCCTCACCCGCGAGGAGGACGGCCGGCTGACCCGCGCCGAGGGACCGGACGGCCTGTCGCTGGTCTTCGATAACGATGCGGCCGGGCGGCGCACCAAGATCACGCTGATCGGCGTCGACGGCTCGGCGCTGGAGCTCGCCCGCTACGCCTACGACGTCGGCGGGCGGATGAGCGAAGCGAACTGCGCCTTCGGCATGTCCGTGCGCTACCACTGGCAGGCGGACTGCGACCTCATCGAGAGCTGGCATAATGTCACCCGCGCCTCCGAGACCCACTTTTCCTACGACGAGGCGGGCCGTGTGGTGGAAACCCGCACCAACGGCATCTGGGACGGCGACCGCTTCGTCTACCGCGAGGGCGAGACGGAGTACCGGCCGGGCGGCGGGGACGAGACGGCCCAGACCTTCCGTTACGACGAGCATGAGAACGTCACCGAGGAGGTCGACGCTCTCGGCGGCACGGTGGCGCACACATATGACACCCACGGCTTTCGCACCGCCACGGCTGACGCCAACGGCCACCGGAGCCGCACGCGCTACGATGCGCTGGGCAACGTCAAGGAGGCGACCGACGCCGAGGGGCGATCGACGGTCTACGGCTGGGGCGACGACGGCGAGCTGCTGATCGTCATCG
>NZ_JAZHFT010000094.1:0-5349 GCF_036541425.1 Consotaella aegiceratis | reverse complement strand
AGAAAAAGCCGATAAAGCGTCTGACTACAACGATTTGTTCAAGCTGAACGCCTGATGTAGCAAAGCCACTTCTAGTGGCTCAAGCGCAGCGTTCCAAACCTCCGCCTCTGGCGGAGGTCATGACTTTTGGCCGCAGTTCCCCGTAAAAAGCGGGCACAAAAAAAGCCGGCGTTGAAGGCCGGCTTTTTTAATAATCAGGTTTGCCACCGTGTCAGTGGAAATCCTGTTTCTTGCGATATTCCTGCAACTGGGTTGTGCGCAGGCCGGCAAGACCGTGCTGGTCTATGGAGGCCTGCCAGGACAGGAATTCCTCGACCGTCAGGGTGTAACGCGAACACGCTTCGTCCAGACTGAGGAGACCGCCGCGCACGGCCGCTACGACTTCCGCCTTGCGGCGGATGACCCAGCGACGGGTGTTCGACGGAGGAAGGTCTGCAATCGTCAAGGGGCTCCCGTCGGGGCCGATGACGTATTTTACTCTTGGTCTCACCTGATCGGTCATTGCACTCTCTACGCATTCCAAGACCTAATCATCCATGACCCTAGTCTGCCGTTTTTAAATTTCCCCTAAGCCAGTCGTAACAATTTGCTAACGCCTTGGCCTCGGAAGACCGGGCGACAGGGGAGGCGGGCTGCCCGGTCTCGATACTGTGCGCCTGGCGAGCATTGGCATCGCGCGGCAGGTTCTTTACATAAGCGCCGAGTTGCAAACGCCGTCCGGACGGAGAGCGCCGTCATGCTGAACAGCCTCGACCTGCCGAAGCCCGCTGCCGAAACGCGGGTCGTCGTCGCCATGTCCGGTGGCGTCGATTCCTCCGTCGTGGCCGCGCTCCTCAAGGAGGAGGGCTACGATGTGGTGGGCATCACGCTGCAGCTTTACGACGCCGGCGAGGCGGCGGTGCGGGCGCGCTCGTGCTGTGCCGGCCAGGATATCTACGACGCCCGCCGGGTATCCGAGATGCTCGGCATTCCGCACTATGTGCTCGACTACGAGGATCGGTTCCGCGAGTCGGTGATCGACCCTTTCACCGAAAGTTACCTCGCCGGCGAAACGCCGATCCCGTGCGTCTCGTGCAATCAGACGGTCAAGTTCCGTGACCTTTTGGCAACAGCGCGCGACCTCGGTGCCGATGCACTGGCGACCGGTCATTACATCGACAGCCGGCCGGTCGGCGATCATCGCGGCCTGTTCCGTCCGGCCGACGCCGATCGCGATCAGAGCTATTTCCTCTATGCCACGACCCAGGAGCAGATCGATTTCCTGCGCTTTCCGCTCGGCCGCCTGACCAAGCCGGAAACGCGTGCGCTCGCCGCGCGCTTCGGCCTCGCGGTGGCGGACAAGCCGGACAGCCAGGATATCTGCTTCGTCGCCAAGGGCCGCTATAGCGACATCATCGAGCGTCTGCGTCCCGGCGCCGGCGAGCCGGGCGACATCGTCCACGTGGACGGGCGCCATCTCGGCCGGCACGACGGCATCCTGCATTTCACCATCGGCCAGCGGCGCGGCATCGGCGTGTCGCTGGGCGAGCCGCTCTACGTCGTCGCGCTCGACCCGGTGCGCAAGCAGGTCGTCGTCGGCCCGCGCGAGGCTCTGGCCACGCGTGCGATCCGGCTGCGGGCGATCAACTGGCTCGGCGACGAGCCGATCGAGGCGGCCGCGGCCGCGCATCGCGATCTGTTCGTCAAGGTCCGCTCTACCCGCCCGCCGGCACCAGCGCGGCTGATGCTGGGCGACGACGGCGAAATCGTCGTCGAGCTGCTCGACGGCGAGGACGGCGTGGCCCCCGGTCAGGCCTGTGTCTTCTATGAAGGGGAGGGCACCGGCGTTCGCGTGCTTGGCGGCGGCATCATCTCCGCCACAGAACCGGTGCAAGGCTTTGGCTCGCAGGCCGAAGCAAGCTTCATGGCGGCGGCTGGGCGCTGACCGAAACTCCGGGTCGCTGGCGCCCGATCGAGTTTCCTGCCGCTCGCGCCTTGAGGCCGCGCCCGTCTCGTCTGCGGCATGGCCTGACAGCCCGTTCTATCGTCTCTTGCGACCTTGACCCGGGCGCGCCCGGCGACGCGGCCCGAACGGTGCGTCGTTCTCCGTTGCGGGCGGCTGCCCGTCCGATGGACGCACCCGTCCTGCGACCTTGATAAGCTTGCGGAAGCTTGGGCATTCCAGATGAGATGGCGCCGGGCAATCCGCCACATGCCGCAACATGTCCCGCAGCACCTGCAGATTGCCGATCTGCCGCTCGATGGCGTCCGCCTTCGCGTGAAGGTCGGCGCGGGGCAGGTCGAGTTGGCCATCTTGCCCGACCATGGCGGCGATTTCGGAAAGCGTGAAGCCGGCCGACTTGCCGAGCTGGATCAGCGACAGCCGCAACAAGACGTCCGGATCGTATTGCCGCCGCAGCCCGTGGCGAGCCACCGAACGGATCAGCCCGACGTCCTCGTAGTAGCGCAATGTCGAAGGGGGAATGCCGGCCTGCGCAGACAACTCGCCGATATCCAGCATTTGGGCTCTTGACCTCAAGTTGACTTGAAGTGGCAGCCTGCCACTCCGATCAACTCAGAGCAAGGGCGCGCACGATGTCCGACGATGCCAAACCCATCTCGAAGACTTCCCCCAACCGCGGCGCCGTCGCGGTGCTGGCGCTGGCGATGCTGCTGGCATCCCTGGGAGTGAGCATAGCCACCGTGGCACTACCGGCGTTGGCGCGCGACTTTCATGCGCCCGTTTCGCACGTGCAATGGGTGATGCTGGCCTACCTCCTGTCCGTCACCGTCGTCATCGTCTCCGCTGGCCGGCTTGGCGACATGCTGGGGCAGCGTCCGGTGTTCCTCGGCGGTCTGGCGATCTTCGCCGGCGCATCCGCATTGTGCGCGACCGCTCCCTCCTTGGCCCTGCTGATCGTTGCCCGCGCCCTGCAGGGCATCGGCGGCGCGGTCCTGATGGCCCAGTCGATCTCGCTGGTGCGAGACACCGTGGCAAAGGAGCGGACAGGGACGGCCATGGGCCTTTTGGGCACGATGTCGGCAATCGGCACCGCGCTCGGACCCTCGGCGGGCGGCCTCGTCATCGCCTCGTCGGGATGGCGGACGACATTCGTTGTCCTGGCGCTTCTGGGGAGCGCCGGGCTATTCCATGCCGCCTGTGTCCTGCCGCGTGCCCGAAAAGCCGGGCGTGCCGACGGGACAGGCTTCGATTGGCCGGGCATGCTGGTCCTGACCGGCGCGCTGACTGCGTTTTGCGTTGCGGTCACGGCCGGGCGCAGCGACCTGCCGGCGAAGGCGAGCCTCTTGCTTCTCTGCGCATCGGCTTTCGGCGCCGTTCTCTTCATCGTCGTCGAGCGCAGGGCGGCCGCGCCCCTGGTCCAGCCCGCAGCCTTGCGCAGCCGGGCAATCTCTTCGTCGCTTCTAATGAACCTGATCGTGGCGACCGTGATGATGTCGACCCTCGTGGTCGGCCCGTTCTATCTGACCATCGCCCTGGGACTGAACGAGGCCCTCGTCGGCTCGGTCATGGCCGTGGGGCCCGCGACGGCCGCGGTGTCCGGCGTGATCGCCGGCCGCATCACCGACGCGTTCGTAGCGCCGCGCGTCCTGCTGATCGGTCTGGCACAGACGATGGTGGGCCTCGTCTGTCTGGCCGTGCTGCCGATGCGGATCGGCGTCGCCGGATACGTCCTGTCGCTGATGGTGCTCACGCCGGGATTTCAGCTGTTCCTGGCGGCCAACACCACCGCCGTGATGAGCGCCGCCCCTGAAGACCAGCGCGGCAGCCTCTCCGGCTTGCTCGGATTGTCGCGCAATCTCGGCTTCATGAGCGGCGGATCGATCATGGGAACGGTGTTCGCGATCGCGGCCGGCACGCCTGATATCGCCCAGGCCTCGCCTGAAGCCGTAAGCGCGGCCTTCACCGCGACGTTTCTCACGGCCTGTGGGCTGACGGTCGGTGCTTTCGCGGCGGCCCTGGTCTCCCGGCCTGCCGTCGAACGGCGCGACGCTTGAGGCGCCACATCAAACGGATGGCTCACGGCCATCAGGACATTTGGATTTGCGAATGTCTGCTGCTCTGACGATGGGACATCGAAACTTTGCCCCATCACGACCCTGGTCGGCCCCCTGGACGGTCTGCTTGTCGGCAATCCCAACGCCTCTGAATGACCGGACTTGGCCGGGCACGATAGGGGGGCACCGTGGCGGCAAGCGGGATGCCTGATGGTGGCCGTGCGATCGAGTGAGCTTTATATCCTCTTTCTACGTCGAAATCGCCACGGAGTAGAGGAGACATCGGTCTTGCCGAAACCAAAGATTCCTCCCCGTCTCCTATACTCTGTGATGCTCGGGTTCAGTCTCCTCTTCGTTGCCGCCGGCGTCGGAATGATCGTCACCGGAGCAGACGGCGGTATCGTGGCGACGGCGTTCTTTGCGGGATGTGCCGCCATCGCCGTCTGGCAGTTGCGGCCGGGCCTGCTGGAAACAGAGACTCGCACTGTCGAGACCTTGCTTGCTCGATACCCGGGCCCGCTCGTCCTGCGAGCCTCGGTGAAAAAGCTTCTGTTCGTCGCCGCCGTGTCGTCCGTCTTCGGCGGGGTCATGCTTTGGATGGTGTTGCACGAAGCACCCCCGATGGCGATTCAGATCATGCTATGGCCGGGTGTCGTGCTCTTCCTGGGCGGTGCGCCGATCTTGATCCTGCTGGCGATCCAGGGCTCGACGCTGCATTTGGACGCGACAGGCTTGATGACCCGGCAGATGGGCCGTTCCAGGCGCTGGAACTGGCACGCATTAAGCGGGTTCACAGTGGCGGCCGTGAAGGGCTCTGTGCAGAGGTTGGTCGTGTTCGACGACGCGAACCTCGGGACCACACGTTTCGCGGCGTTGAACCGTCGCCTCACCGGACGCAATGCGAGCCTGCCAGACAGTTATGGACTGGACCCCGATGCCCTCGCCGCCCTTCTCGCGGCCTGGTGCGCACGGGCGGTTCGCGATGACGTCGGGAGGCGATGAGATGAAGCGTCGAGGCATGTCGGCCTGAGTTGGCAAGCTGCCGCTCAAACCGACCGTGAGACAGAACCCCAATTTTGTGCGGCTCTCCGGCCTTTTCCTGGGAGGGGACCGCGCGCTCATGCGAAATCCGGTCAACCCCTTGGGATGCTGGATTCCAAGACGCTTAAGCGCCACGCGGGCTCAATAGAGCTTTCGATTCAATCGATCGGACGCCATGTCACCTTATACCGCTGAGCGGATGATCTGACTCTGGCGTGATTTGCGTGGCTTCGGCGACCGTGATTCCTTCGTACTAGATGCGACGAGGGAGATGCGGATGGCGTTGGAGATCAGCGACAGATATTCGGCAGG
>NZ_JAZHFT010000093.1:0-5527 GCF_036541425.1 Consotaella aegiceratis | reverse complement strand
TTTATCCTATTATATTGAAACCTATGACCACTGACGAACAGCGCCGTTTGCTCGGGCAATTCATCCGGTCGCACCGCGAGCGAACCCTGCCGGACGCCGTGGTGCGCCGGCGCCGGACGCCCGGCCTGCGGCGCGAGGAACTGGCGGCGCGGGCCGGAATCGGCGTGACCTGGTGCGCCTGGATCGAGCAGGGCCGCGACATCAGCGTGTCGCCGGACACGCTTGCCCGTCTCGCAAACGCCCTGGCCCTCACCCCGGCCGAGCGCGCCTATCTTTTCGAACTGGCCGGGCGCCGGGATCCCTCCGCGCCGAAATCGGCCCCGACCTCCGAAGCGCCGGAGGGGCTTGCGGCGCTCGTCGAGGCATTGCCGCATCCGGCTTACGGGTTGGACCGGCTGTGGAACGCGTGCTGCTGGAACGGCGCGGCCGAGCATCTGTTTTCCGGCTGGCTCGGTGACGGGCGTCATCGCAATTTGCTGCGCTATACGTTCACCGCTCCATCGGCTCGTAGGCTTCTGCCCGATTGGGACCAGCGCGCGCGGCGCCTTCTGGCCGAGTTCCGTAGCGATTGCGCCCGGATGCTGGACGACCGGGGACTGAACGACCTGATCGGGCAATTGCGAGACGAATCCGAGCTCTTCGCACAGGAGTGGGACGCGCAGACCGTGATGGCGCGCGAAGGCGGTCTGCGCACCTTCCTGCATCCGCAGGACGGTGCGCTGAGCTACGTTCAGCACACGTTCAGTCCGGCGGAGCGGCCGGACTACAAGCTCGTGGCCCTGGTGCCTGCCTCGCCTGGGCAGGGCTGAGGCGAAGGGATCGGCGTCGCGCGGACCGGCCTGGCCTTCATGCCGGAGCCTTCGGCCACGGCGCGGACGACCGACGCAGAATGAACCCTCCGGGTCCCCCTCGTCCTCCAGGGACCGGCAGCGTCTGTCCCGCGGTGGACCGGCCGTCGCATCGCTCATCGGCCGATCGGCATGGAACGTCCCGGCCCGGCGGCGATGGCGCCGTCAGTGCGAGCGCGAAAAGCCATCGGCGTTGGCCTTCGCCTGGCCGTCGAGATAGCGATTGAGAGTTTCCCTCAGCGCCTGCCGGCGTGCCGGCGGCAGGCGCTCGATGGCTTCGGCCACGTCCCGCTCGATCTCCCGCATGTCGGCGCCATGGCGCTGAACGGCCTGATGGCAGAGCTCTTCGAACAACCGCATATTCGCCTGCAGATCATCCTCCACATCGGCCTCCGTTGTTCACTGGTGAACAGCAGCCCTACGCCTCACGCTCTTCTGCGAACATCCCTCTTCCCGTCTAATCCGGAATCAGGAGGTACGAGGCAATGGGAAGCATGTCACAGGGTCACAACAGTATCCGCTGTCAAGTTGTTACAAACTATGAACAGCTGCTGCACGCCCAAGCCGTGCGCAGCATCTCCTTCATGGAAGAGAACGGCATGGGGGCCTCGTTCGTCCTCGACGGCAACGATTGGCAGTCCACGCACATCGTCGTCTATGCCGACGACGAACCCGTCGGCACCGTCCGAATCCGCTGGTTCCGCGATTTCGCGCAGTTCGAGCGCACGTCGTTCCGTGCACAATGGCGCAATCCCTTCGTCATCAAGGCCTGCGCGCAATTCGCGTTCGCCCATGTCGCCCGCAAGGGCTTCGACAAGGTGATCACCCACGCCAACCCCCGCTACGCTTTGCTCTGGCGAAAGCTCTTGGGCTTCCGTGTCGTCGAGGGCAAGGAACCGCTCCTCCTGGAGGGCCATCCCGACCCCTATGTCGAGCTGGAAAAGATTCTGGATATCCCGGCCAACGTTCTCGGTCCCGCAACCAACGCCGAAGTGCTCTTCCGCGTCGAGGGCTCCTGGGACGAACCCGGCAAACAAGAGGCCGTCCGATGACCGGCCGCAATTCGGCACAGAGACCTATGAGTAACAGTGTTCCAATTTCAGTCGATACGCTCGATCACTTCGTCCGGCCCTACCTCAAGGAGGTCGCGACCATCCACTCGGAGATTCTCCGGCGTCTGCTGGACGAGCCGTCCGTCATTCCGCTCGACCTGGCCGAGGCCTTCGAGGATGCCGGCAACAAGTTCATCGATCTCTCGCACATGATCAGTCGACGGTACCTGGCGGCGACGCAGGACGAAGCAGATTGAACATCGTCCGGATTCCGTCGTCGACGAGGCTGGGTGCGGCCGACAGCACCAGTTCCTCTCCGAACCACGGATTGGAGCGGCCGAGGTTTTCGCAGATCTGATCGAAAATCACGCGAACCGGCCGGGAATTCAGCCGCTCCTTCAGAGCGCAGGCGAAGGTCGGGATCGGAACGTGGACACCAAGGTCGAGCGGCCGGGCGCTCGGCTCGATCATCGTGTAGTTGCCCAAGAGTCCGATCCCGAGCCCGGCCTTCACCATCATGCCGTAGACCACCGAATCATCGCAGACATGCGCGACGCGGCCTTCGGCCACCATCTCGTTCCATGACAGCCAGGTCGGCCCATCGCCCTGGTAGAGACGAGACTGGATGAACAAGTGCCGGCTCAGATTGCTGGCGGTCGGCCAGCCCATGCGGTTGACATAGTCCTGCGTCACCACGGGGATGAGATGCAACGTGCCGAGCGGCCGTGAGACCACGTCCTGCGATGCGATCGGCGCGAACGAGACCATCATGTCGGTCTGGTTCTGACGCAGGTCGTTGACGTTCAGAGGACTCTGAATCTCCACCTGGATATAGGGATAAAGCCCGGACAGGTGCCGCAGCAGCGGCACCAGGAAGAACAGTCCGAGCCCGTCGGTGATGCTCACACGCACGAGCCCTTCCAGCTTCTGGCTTTCGCTCTTGAGATCGCTCGATAGCGAAAACAGCGATTGATCGAGGGCGGCCAGCTTCTCGGCCAGCACCTTGCCTTTGCGGGTGAGCGTAACCCCTCTCGCCGACGGGACGATCAACTGCGCATGTATGACGTCCTGCAGCCGCCTGACCTGGCGGCTGACCGTCGGATGGCTGGTGCCCAGCAGATCGGCCGCGCGCTTGAACGACCCGGCCTTGGCGACGGCGAGAAACACCCGCAACTCGTCCCAATAGTCGCCGCTGAGCAAGCGAATGTCCTCGAGCGGCGTCCGATTGAGGAAGCTCTGCGTAAACGGCTTCGCGCCCACCGTGACGGTCCCGCCTTCGCCATTCTTTTGCCGTCCCGACACGCCCGGCGCCCCCATGGATTGCACGAACTTTAAGGTTAGCGCAAAAATTGCGAGGCCGAAAGCCATTCATACTCGAACAAATGTTTGACTGGAGACGCTTTGTGGTTGCAACAATCGTTTCATGACGTCTCCAACCCACGAAGGATTCTATGTCGGAAGAGTTCAGTAGCATCGATCCAGTCGACACTTATGTCGGGTCACGTTTGCGGTTGCGCCGCAATTCCATCGGGATGTCCCAGGGCGACCTGGCACGCCAACTCGGCATCACATTCCAGCAAGTTCAGAAATACGAGAAGGGCACCAATCGGGTCAGCGCCAGTCGATTGCATCGCATCTCCCAGGTTCTCGATGTGCCGGTCTCCTACTTTTTCGCAGGCCTGCCGGGATCGAAGTCCGATTCCGACGCGGAAGGGCAAATCAGCTCGGAAACTCTCGTCGATTTTCTGTCGACCGCCGATGGCCTGCGGCTCAACAAGGCGTTCGTCAAGATCGGCGATCCCGCCGTCCGGCGTGCCCTCCTGATTCTGCTTCAGGCCGTCAGCCAACAGCAAGACCAAGAAAGCCGAGAAAAGGCGGCAGCGCTGCAAGACGCCTGAGTCGCGCAGCACCGCCCACGGCAAAGGCTTGGGTCGATCGAAGCCCGCGGCTCTGCGTTCATTGCGAAGCAAGAGCCGGGGCGGCCCCGCCGCCCTCAGACTGCTGACGAACCCCGTCATTTTGGCGGGGTTTATTTTTAGTTGGGGTGCGAGTTGGAGGATTTCGGCCGTTGGCGTCTGCCGAAGCCAAGGCTCGGACCTCTCATGCGAGGCTTGGAGCAGGCATTTGGGTCAGCGCCAGGGCGATCTTCTTGATGTTCTGGGCGGCAGCTGCGAGCAGGCACTGGCAGGAGACGCGGATCAGACTTCGGAACCGCGCGTAGCGGTGGCCATGGAGCTGTTTGGCGTCAGCGAAGGAGCGTTCCACCGTCTCCTTGCGCCGCTTGTAGATCGCCTTGCCCCAGGGGGTCAGGCGGTGGGCGTCGGTCCTTTCGCGGATCTCGGCCCAGACGTGGCGGGTGATGGTGCGCTGAGCCTTGGCGTTGGTTGTGCAGGAGGCCAGAAGCGGGCAGGTCCGGCAGACCCTTGGATCGGAGCGATAATGCCGGTCGCCGTCGCGGTCGGTGGTGGCGTAAGCCAGAAGCTGACCCTGCGGACAGCGATATCCGTCGGCCTCGGCCTCGAAGACGAATCTCGATTTGCGCATCATGCCGGGCTTGGGCGGCGTCGGATTGCGATAGCCCGTCACGCCCAGGATTTTGCGATCTTCAAGTCCCTTGGCAATGCCCGCCGTGGCATAGCCCGCGTCCAGCCCGACGGCGCCGACATCGAAGCCGAAGCGCTCCCGCTGATGGTCGAGGCGCTGAAGATAGACGATCGAATCGTGGACGTTGGCCGGCGTCGCATAGGTGTCGGTGATGATGGCCAGCTTGCCGTCGACCGTGCGGTGGTCGAGATAGAAAAAGCCCCTGGGCTTGCCGTCCCGCACCATGTAGCCGCTCTCGGGATCGGTGCGCGAGACCTTGGTCTCCTTCTCAACCGGCTGGCGATCTTTGGTCTTCAACGGCTTCTGGCCATGGGCGGCGCGCTCCGCCTCCACTGCCTTGTCCAGATCGTCCCAATAGTCGGAGCGCGACTTGGCAATGAGCGCCTTGTCGAAGCGGTTCTTGTTGGCGTTCGCTTTCAGATGGGTGGAATCGGTGTAGAGCACGCGCCCGTCCACCAAGCCGTGAGAGATCGCCTGTTCGACGATCGCATCGAAGATGTCGCGGGCAACGCTGTCGTCGGTGAAGCGGCGCCGCCGGTTCTGGCTGATCGTCGAGGCGTCGAACACCGCATCGCTCAGCTTAAGCCGCAGGAACCAGCGATAGGCGACGTTCACCTCGATCTCGCGCACCAACTGGCGCTCGGAGCGGATGCCGAAGAGATAGCCCAGGAACAGCGCCTTGAACATCAAGGTCGGATCGAGCGCCGGACGGCCGTTGTCCGGGCAGTAGAGCCCGGCAACCCGGTCATGGATGAAGGAGAAGTCGATCACCGCATCGATCTTACGAAGCAGGTGATCCTTGGGAACCAGCTGATCGAGCGTCACCATCTCGATCGCCGTCTGTTCTGGCCCTGGGTGCTTCAACATGGCCCACTGAATCAAAAAGCCCCGGCTAACCAGGCTGTGTGGAAACTGATTGGAGGCTCCGGTTAACCGGGGCCTCTTCTGGTTTCAGGCTGTGGCGGTTTGGATGTTGATGGCGCGCAGGATGTTGTAGGCGAGGATCGAGAGGGCCATTTCGGT
>NZ_JAZHFT010000092.1:0-5562 GCF_036541425.1 Consotaella aegiceratis | reverse complement strand
TGCGACAGTCGGAGCGCCGCGACAACAGCCACATCTCGGGCCGCAGTGTCAGCGTGTACGAGCGCACGCCGCGGGTGACCATCGGCCCCTCGTCGAGATCGGTGACCAGCGCGTTGAACGGCCGGCGGAGTTTCGAATCCTCGCCGCCGCCACCGCCGAAGCCGCCGCCCTCCTCGCCGGCGCCCTGCTGGATCTCCACCAGCACGTCGATCCGCCGCCCGATCAGTTCGGCCGGCTCCACCGCCTCGCGCTTGGCCCGCACCACCAATTCGATGGAGAACAGCTCGTTGACGCCTTCGACGATCGTCGCGCGCTCCGGCAACAGCACGTCCTCGCCGAGCGGCGAGATCACCTTCAGAACACGCCCCGCCTGGATGAAGTCGGCAGCCGATCCGCTCTCGATCCCGTCCATCAGATCGTCCATCGCCATGCCCGTCTCCTCGTCGTCGACATGCCGGCTCTCACGGCAATCCTGGCATGTGGGAACACAATTGGTAAGTGTGTCAACGGATCGTGGCGGCAAGATGAATGGTTCGCAAGCCTTATTGACGCCAGCATGGCTGCTGGTGACGCCCCCTTTTTTTTAGCGCGCGCCCCGCTGCTCGGTTTTGCCGGGCACCCGGCCGGGCCTATTTGATCGGACGTGACGAACGAGGAAAGGACGGCATGAAGGCGGAAGCCAGATCCACAGGGCCTGGGTGGCCGAGCGAGGACGGGCGATCGAAGTCACGCTGCGATGCCGTGGAGAGGGCAGAAAACAGTCAAGAGCCAGCCGACGCCATGTACGCCATCTTCCGCATGTCGAAAAGAAAGGACGGTCATCAAGGCTGGGTCGTCCATCTGTCGCGGGGCGGCCGCTCCATCCAGACGACATTCACCGACAGCACCTACGGCGGCCGCGAACCGGCGCTCTTCGTGGCACGGGCCTATCGGGACGCGATGCTGAAGGTCGTGCCGCCGATGACCAACAACGATATGCGCATGCTGTTGCGCCGCAACCGGCCCGCCTATTCGCTGGTGACGGGAGTGTATTATGTCGAGGGAACGGAGAACCGGTCGGCGTCATGGATCGCGCGCATCGAATTGCCGGGGCGAAAGTTGACGGGATGCCGCCGTTCCATGACGCGCACCTTCAACGTCGCCAAGCTGGGCTACGAGGCCGCGAAGGAAGCAGCCGAAGCCGAGCGTATCCGTATGGTGCAGGCGCTGGAGAACGGTGACGATCCGGCGCTCAGGAGCCGCATGGCGAAGCGGCTTCATGACAGGCTCGGCAATCACGACGCCTCCAAAGCCGACGGATCGTGACAGACCTGACTCCAGGCGCTTCCCGCCCGCTATCTCGTCTTTGACGATCACGCCGAACGCATGATCCGCCGCCATTCGGCGAGGCGCCGGCGCCCACCGGCGATGTCCGGCCGCAGGCCGGCAACGGGAAGAAGGAGCAGGCATTCGCCGAACGACTGGCGGCGATCAACGCCCGGTTCGACGCCGCGCACCCGGCCCGGCTGCGCTACGATATGTGAGGTCTCCGCGTCGCCCGCCATCGGTCACGCCCGATCCTGCTGCGGTTGCGTTCTGTCATGCGCGTCTGCTGAACGCTCCGCTTCAAAGGCCATCTTCTCGAGTTTCGTCCAAACGCCACGCGCCCGGTCCCCGTCCTCGCTGTTGAGTTTCTCGGCCATCAAGAGCATCGCGCCATAGATCAGGGCACGGTCGTCTCCAGTCAGGTCCACGATGCCCGCCTTGACGACGAGGCCGCCGAGTTCGATCAGGTGCCGGGTGCGCTTGCGGCGCTCGACCTGCCAAGTGCGCATATCATGCCGCGCCCGCGCCGCCTGATGTCGGTTGCGCGCTGCCCGATTGCGTTTGAGCGCCGCCAGTGTCGCGGTCAGATGCCGGAGCAGATCGCCGCGATTTGCTGCGAAAGAACGCAGCGCCGCGCTTGGCCCATGCCTCCCTTTTTCCGGCATCGTGGGTTTCCGCCAGCGCGATCAGTGCGCCCGCCAGTTCGTCGGCGGTCAGCGCATCGGCTCCAGTGGCGACAACCAGTTCGCCGAGTTGCTGCACTTTGCGGGTTTTCAGTTCCCGCGCCTTATCTTCCAGCGCCTTCAGTTCCGCATCATAGTCTCTCGGTTTCCGCATCGTCGTGTCCTTTCCCGGTTGCAAGTCGTTGATGCGATAAGGGTAGTTGCGCGGACGGTGGAACGCAGTATTGTTGCCAGGATGGCGTGGCACGGCCCGGTCCGTCCCGAGATTTTTTCGAGGGAGGGCGCGCTTATACGTCGTTCCGACGTGCGCTTTTCCGTGCCAATGCTGATCGCGATGGCGATCTATCATCTTCATGTCAAGGTCATCGGCCGCAAGGCTGGATCGAGCGAGGTGGCGTCCGCCGCCTACCGCTCGGCCTCGCGGATGCGCGACGAGCGCATCGACCGTGTGCAGGACTTTTCCAATAAGCGCGGCGTCGTGCATTCCGAAGTGCTGCTCCCCGATTCCGCTCCCGAGCATCTTGGCGACCACGAACGGCTCTGGAACGATGTCGAGGCGTTCGAGGTCAGGAAGGACGCCCAGCTTGCCCGCGAAGTGGAATTCGCCCTTCCGCGCGAGATGACGCAGGCGCAGGGCATCGAGCTTGCCCGCGACTTCGCGCAGGCGGAGTTTGTCGATCAGGGCATGATCGCCGATCTCAATATGCATTGGGATATGGCCGAGAATGGGACGCCCAAGCCCCACGCCCATGTCATGCTGACCATGCGCAGTGTAGACGAGAACGGCTTCGGCCCGAAGGTGCGGGAGTGGAACCGTACGGAGATGGTCGAGCGCTGGCGGGAACGCTGGGCCGAGCACATCAACGAACGACTTGCCGACCTCGATATAGACGCCCGCATCGATCATCGCAGCCTGGAGGCGCAGGGCATCAGCCTTGAACCGCAGAGCCAGATCGGCGCACCAGCGCAGCGCATCGAGACACATAGTGCCGGGGGCGAAGGGATCGAGGCCGCCGACCGCGCGGAGATGCACCGCGAGATCGCCCGCGACAACGGCGCGCGGATCATCGCCGATCCCTCTCTGGCATTGGACGCGATCACGCATCAGCAATCGACGTTTACGCGCCGGGACATGGCGATGTTCGCCCATCGGCATAGCGACGGCGTCGACCAGTTCAACGAGGTGATGGGCGCGATGCGCAATGCGCTCGATCTGGTCGAACTCGGGCAGGACGGACGCGGCGAAGATCGCTTCACCACCCGCGACATGATCCAAGCCGAACAGCGGCTCCATCGCGCGGCGGAATTGATGGCCGAGCGGGAGCGCCACGCGGTCAGCGACAGGGACAGAAAGGCAGCACTTGCGCGCGCCGAACAGCGCGGCCTTGTCCTGTCCGGCGAGCAGACGGATGCGCTTGCGCATGTCACGGACGGGCGCGACCTTGGCATCGTCGTCGGCTACGCCGGGACGGGAAAGAGCGTCATGTTGGGCGTGGCGCGCGAGGCTTGGGAAGCGGCGGGCTACGAGGTACGCGGTGTCGCCCTGTCCGGCATCGCTGCCGAGAATCTGGAGAGCGGATCGGGCATCGCGTCCCGCACCATCGCCAGCATGGAACATGGCTGGGGACAGGGCCGCGACATGCTCACATCGCGGGACGTGCTTGTCATCGACGAGGCAGGCATGGTCGGCACGCGGCAGTTGGAACGCGTCCTGTCCCATGCAGCCGAAGCGGGTGCAAAGGTGGTGCTGGTCGGCGATCCGCAGCAGTTGCAATCCATTGAGGCGGGCGCGGCCTTCCGCTCCATCCACGAACGCCACGGTGGCGCGGGAATCGGCGAGGTCCGCCGCCAGCGCGAGGACTGGCAGCGGGACGCCACGCGCTATCTGACGACCGGGAGGACCGGCGCGGCGATCAGCGCCTATGACGCGCACGACATGGTGCATGAGGCCGCATCCCGCGAGCAGGCGCGCGACGAGCTGATCGACCGCTGGGACCGCGACCGCCAGGCTTCGCCGGATGCCAGCCGCATCATTCTCACCCATACCAATGCCGAGGTGCGAGAACTCAACGAGGCCGCCCGCGAGCGGATGCGGGAGGCTGGCGATCTTGGCGATGACGTGCGCGTCATAGTGGAGCGCGGTGAGCGAAACTTTGCCGCCGGGGATCGCGTCATGTTTCTGCAAAACGAGCGCGGCCTTGGTGTGAAGAACGGCACGCTCGGGACCATTGAGCAGGTTAGCACCCAGAGCATGACAGTGCAGACCGATGACGGGCGCGGCATCTCGTTTGATCTGAAAGACTATGATCGCATAGACCACGGCTATGCCGCGACCATCCACAAGGCACAGGGCATGACGGTGGACCGCACCCATGTGCTGGCGACGCCGGGCCTGGATAGTCACGGCAGCTATGTCGCCCTGTCTCGGCACCGTGACGGCATGGACTTGCATTATGGCCAGGACGACTTCGCCAGTCAGGACCGGCTCGTCCGCACCCTGTCGCGCGACCGGGCCAAGGACATGGCGTCGGACTATGAGCAGCGTGATCCGGTGCACAGCTATGCCGAGCGGCGCGGCATCACCTTCCGAGATCGGGTGGAACGGGTTATCGAGATCGCCAGGCAGGTGCCGGAGAAGGTGCGCGGCATGTTCGACGGCCTGCGCCTGCCCGCAGACGGCGCGCCCGGCGCAGATGTCCCAGGGCAGCCGGAAAGGGGAAGAGCGGAAGCGGAGGGTCCGCAGCGTGAACCGGCATCGCCTGTGAGGGAGGACGCCGATGATCCGGAATTGGCGATGCGCCGCGCGCGGACCGCTGCGCTCAAGCGTCATGCCCGCGCGGTGGACGGGATATTCAGTACCGAGGATACCGGCGCTAAGGCCAGCCCCGAGCAAATGCGCGAACTGACTGAGGCCCGCAAAGCCTTTGAGGAAGTGCGACCGCATGGCTGGCGCGATGCCGAAGCGGCCTACGGCAAGGACCCGGAGCTTGCCCGAGAGGCAGGCAGTGGCCGTGTCAATCGCGCTATCCGCGCCCTCCAGCTCGAAACGGAAATTCGAACCGATCCGCAGCGCCGCGCCGACCGCTTCGTGGAGCGCTGGCAGAAACTGGACCGCGCCAGCCAGCATCAGTACCAGGCGGGCGACATGTCCGGCTACAACGCCACCCGCTCGTCGATGGGAGACATGGCGAAAAGCCTCCAACGCGATCCGCAACTGGAATCCATCCTCGCAAACCGCAAATTGGAACTCGGGATTCAGTTCGAATCAGGCCGCCGACTCGGCGCCGAACTCGCCTTCACCCACGGCATCGACCTGGGACGGGGACGCGGGATCGGACTCTAAGACCATCCTATTTGCCGCCGCTTCTACGCCACAGTACGACGCCCGCTAAGTAGCTCTTGCACAACGGTAATTCGCCGTTCTGTCTGGTCCCTGCACCCTTCAGGAACAACCAGCAGGAGCCAGAAGAGCCATGCGCGAGCCAGACCGTATTGTCCGCATGAACACCGTCCTCGCCCGCACCGGGCTGTCCAAGTCCACCATCTACCGAAAAATCGCCGAGGGCACCTTCCC
>NZ_JAZHFT010000091.1:0-5978 GCF_036541425.1 Consotaella aegiceratis | reverse complement strand
ACCACATCGACGACTGGCGGCGGCGCTATGCCTATGTCTCTGGAAAGCGCTCGGGCGCGGACTGGAACTTCGAGACGCCGACCATGGTGCCCTCGGCCGAGACGCCGTCGCTGGTGGAGCTGCCGGAGAACGCCTGGCGCGAGCTTTACGAGTTTCCGGCCCGCGCCATGGACGTGGCCGCGCACGAGCGCATGGAAAAGCTGCGCATGCAGGCGTCCGAGGCCGATCACGACCGGGTGCAGGCCGCTTCCAACATCAGGGTGGTAGAGCCGGGGCGACGGTTTTCGCCCTATGAGGTCGCCCATCCGGAAAAGGCCTACGAGGAGCACGTGGTGATCCGCGCGGTGCACCAGGTGGTGGACCGCTCCTACGAGACGGCGGAGGACGAGCCGGAATACCGCAACGCCTTCGAGGCGATGCCCTCGCGCGTGCCCTTGACGCCGCACAGGACGACGAAACGCCCGCGCGTCGAGGGGGCGCAGGTGGGCATCGTCGCGGGCCCGGAGGGCGAGGAGATCCACTGCGACCAGTACGGCCGCGTGAAGCTGTGGTTTCCGTGGGACCGGCGGGCGAAGAAGGACGGCTCGGACACCTGCTGGGTGCGGGTCAGCCAAAGCTGGGCGGGCGGCACCTGGGGCGGCCAGATCATCCCGCGCATCGGCATGGAAGCGATGGTCTCCTACATCGACGGCGACCCCGACCGCCCGCTCATCACCGGCCTGGTGCCCAACCCCAAGCAAAAGGTGCCCTACGACCTGCCGGCGAACAAGACGCGCAGTGTATTCAAGACTGACAGCTATAAAGGGTACGGCAATAATGAGTTACGATTTGAAGACGCTGCAGGATATGAAGAGGTTTATACCCATGCGCAGCGCGACAAGAACTCAATTGTCAGAAATAATGAAACCCGCCTGATTCAACGGCACCTTGTGGAAAAAACTGAAGGTCATAAAGGTGATTACGTTGGCGGGAGCCGTAGAAGCGTCGTCCATGACAACTGAGATACATCGGTTGGTGCGAGTTATAATATCACAGTTGGTAAACAGTCCTTATCATCGACGATGACTAGGAGGTTTTCATTCGTGAACGACAAGATAAATTACGTCTTGAAAAAATACTTTTTGCCTGTTCCTGAGACTGCGGCTACAACCGGTTATTCGTTATTCGTAGACGGCAAGAAGACAGAGTATATCTCGGATATCTCTACAGAAGCTATTGGCATTGCTAAGCTTGAGACAATTGGTTCTCATAAAAGAACCCAAGTTGGAAAAGATTACATGACAACGGTTGGCGTTAATCATGTCGATATCGTGGGATCGAAACGCTCCATAAAGGCCGGAGATACAATTCAACTCATTGCCGGCAAGAGCCGACTGAAGTTATCGGCCGATGGCACGATCGAATTGACCGGAGTTCATATCAAACTGATAGCTAATAAGATTGATTTGAACTGATGGGACAATTCGAAGCCAGAGAATATAGCTCGTCCTCAGGCGCGATTCTGCCGCCTCCGCAGCTCAAATTGCAGGAGAGCAGTGTGGATCCTGATGAATATATCAATGCTCAGCTTTCGGAGGAACAAAAAGAACAACTTATAAATTCTGCTGAGACATTCTCAAACATTCTACGCCTCAGCGCGACAAGTGTATTTGGACTGGAAACGGAGACCTATCAGGCTGAAGAAAATGTGGAGCACTACCGGTTTGGCAATGGCGCCGACCGCACCTATTCAGAAAGCGATATTGCTCGAATGGAGCGCGATATTCCAAATTTTCCTGGA
The DNA here is from genome assembly GCF_036541425.1 of Consotaella aegiceratis. NCBI lineage: Bacteria > Pseudomonadati > Pseudomonadota > Alphaproteobacteria > Hyphomicrobiales > Aurantimonadaceae > Consotaella > Consotaella aegiceratis. The sequence goes on along the minus strand of NZ_JAZHFT010000091.1, from coordinate 4,198 downwards.
GGGCGAAGCGGTGAACTCGCCGAGTTTATAGAGTCCATTCGGGGACAGTTGACATCTGAAGGTGGCTCTCCACGGTTTTTTCACCTGTGGAACAATTCCCAGAATAACGCCTGGAGTTCTGTGGACTCGAACAAAACACCATGGTTTTACGCTGTAGGCTTGTTTAATTTTTCTTATTCAGCAAGAGTTCGCGTGAGCGGATTGACCGCGATTATCGAATATAAGACATATATTTTTGATAGGTACGACTGGAATCCTGGTCAAGGCATCGAGGTGCCCAAAGGCTCGATCGTTCCGCCGCATTTAGGCGTGGATCAGGCGGATTACCTTGTTCCGGGAACAATAGATCCGCTGAAAAAATTTGCTCTTCCTGGCGAAAGTCGAGCGTATATTTCGCAGTCAACGCGAAATCCGGATAGATATTTTGTAGCGGATGAGGTTATGTGTGCTCTAGAGGCCGCCGGAGAGGCGAAACGTTTCAACATAGTCGGAGCATCAGCAATAAAAACCATAAAGGTATACTTCTAGGTGAAGTGAGATGAACCGATATATAGCATTTATAGCGTTTTTTTTTCCAGTTTCTGCAACACTTGCGGCGTGTGGAGATCAGTCGATGCATTGGGAAGATTCGTCTGTTGAGCGGTTGTATCACGATGGGAATGATGTTTACCTGAAAGACGAGTTTGATATCGACCGCGTTGCAGTCAGAGGATTTCAGGATGAAACCTATTTGTTCGAAGGTCGTTTAAAGAGGCCTCTGGAAACTACGCTCGTGGAGCTTCGAGGTAAGGGTTTTGAGCGCTTTATCTGGGAGGGGGCAATGGGAATGACGGACAGGGCCGATCCTGACACACCAAGCTGGTGGGATTGGGCGGGCGACGGGAGCGTGCGTCTTTTTCTCAAAACGCGTCGCCCTGAAGATCACGACCGTCGTGAGATCCATCTATGGATCGGTGCTGCTGGCCAGCATGTCTTCGGTGAAGTTTTGCAATTCTGAGTCGAATTTTTGTTTCGAGTCAATCATGCGCGTCCGCGCGGCAGGTGCATGTTCAGGCTCTCCTGCGAATTTACTGCGGGGCGAATCAGCAATGGCTGTTGGCAAGTTTACACCCCGTAAGGAGTGGTCCGCCGATGATCGCGAAAGAGCCGATCTTAGGACCGTTCTTCGTCGAGTTGTCGAGAATGTTATCCGGGTACAATTTGAGATAATTGTACGTTGTTTTTTAGGGTAGCCGGCGCCGGTGGCGTTTCGGCCAGTCAAAGGCATGGCGGTGGCGCTTGTTTCCCCTAGGAACGCGATGATCAACAATCCTGTCCTGAGTATCGCTTCGACCTTGATGGGGATCTTAGCCGTCATGGCACAGGATCAGGCTGACAGACTTTTCGTCTTGGAAGGTCGGCGAGAAGCCGGTGCTGCTTTTCCTATTGAGGGTTTCGATCGTCTCGATTTCCGGACCGCCAAGCTCGACGGCTTCATCTGGAACGAGAGGGACGAGGCGGTGTCGCAATTCGATCCGGCCGGCCTCTTCACGAAGTTCAAAGAGGTCGATCTCGGCTATGATCCCGCCAATCGGGATCTCGGCGAGATTCGCATCTACGCCGCCAAGATCGTTCCGGAAAAGGTCGGTCTAGCGGCCGATTACGGACGCTTCCTCGCCGCCGAGTGGGGACCGCTCAATTTTGGGGTGAGGCCGCGCACGGCCACCTTTGGCGAGGTGATGACCGGTCGCAAGTCTGAAGACGGACAGGACTTCACCCGCCTCTCGGTGTTTCGCCGCGGTGACGAACTGCTGGTCATCCGGGCCGACGGGCCCGAGGCGAACTGGGGGACTTTTGGCGCCCAGGTGGCCGCCTTCGTCGGGTCCTTGGTGTTCGACGACGATAGGACCGAAGACCCGATCTTGGCGTCGTTCAAGTCCGAGAGCTTGGATGTACCCGCCGCCGCTGGCCGGCCTGGCGCGATCGAGGTCGATCTGCCGCCGGCCTGGCGGGCGCTCCAAATCTCCAGTGATGACCCCAACAAGGGCGTCTACCGGTTCTATGTCGACGGCGCCGACGAGGCGCAGAACAGCGGTGCGATGCTGTTCTCGCTCGACCCCGGCCGATCCCGCGAGGTCGACGAGGAGAACGCGCCGGAGCTGGCGCAGGTTTTGATCGGGATGTTCCTCGACAACGTTCTGCCCGACCAGCGGCGCGAAATGAAGCTGGTAAGCACTGGCCGCTTCGCGGAGTTTGACGGGCTGGTGGACTTCAACGGTTACTATTCGTTCAAGGTTGACTTCCCGAAGCCTGGCATGCCGGCCGGCACGAGCGTGCTTCTCACGATGAAGGGCGGCCAAGTGACTGGCTACGCCGCGATCGCCGCCTATCCGACCAACATGGTCCACCGTGGCGCAGCGCTTCATACGATGCTTGTCGAAGAACAATTGCGCAAGGGCGTGAAATTGTACTGGGAGCAGATCGGTGAGAGCCCTCATTAGTCCGCGCGGCACCAGTTCGATACTTTACGGTCGCCGCTCGGACGAGGGTGAGCCCATATCGAGCGAGGATGTCAGGCCCGGAGGCAATCGAAGAGTCGTCATACTTTAGAACCCGGAGTTCAGGATCCATGCCAGCAGCACATCGCAAAGGGGATATCGGTTCCGGCCACAGCTGCCACTTTCCGCCGACGCCTGCGACCGGCGGCAGCCCGAACGTCTTCGTCAACGGCCGACCTTTGATGCGGGTTGGCGACGCGTATGTCGCCCATCCATGCGTCGCCGGCCATGCCGGGCCGCACGGCCGAAAGCTGGCCGAAGGCTCGGCCTCGGTTTTCATCAACGGGCGCCCGGCAGGCCGATTGGGCGATGCCATCGACTGCGGCGGCAATGCCCAGACGGCCTCCTCGAACGTCTTCATCGGAGACGAGGGGCCGGGCGGCAGCGGTCGCGCCGCCTGCCAGCGATCGATGGCCGCGCAGTCGATGCCTTTCGTGAAGGGATGACGGTGGCCTGATGAGCGTGGAACCGGAAAAACCGCCTCAATCCACGGACCCCACCGGCGATCTGCTCGCGGTCCTGCGGCCAACCATCGCCAACCCCGCGCGTCGCGTCGTCGTCGCAGTCGACGGTGCCGGGATCGGCGAACTCGACGGCAAGCTGTCCGCGCTCGATCTGCGCGCGCGGCCGCTCTATCACGGTTCGTCCTCGGCGCTGGTCAAAGCCGGGCCCTACACGATCGATCTCTATGCGCCGGCCGCACCCGAAGCGGCAACGCCCGAGCCCGAGCCGGCGGCGGACCTTTCGGACGAAGCGTTGGCGGCCGAGGCCGATCGGCTGGCGGAAACCATGCGGCAAGCCCTGGAGGCCGGCGACAAAACCGGCGGCGGCGTGCTCTCGGCGCCGCAGGAGGAGGCCAATGACACACACGAAGGCACTCTCCGCGAGGTGGATCCTGGCGCCGCTGCAAAGCGGCTCGAAGCGCTCGTCGGTCTGGTCGGCGCCTCGCCATTCGTCGTTTTCTGGATCGGCGGCTCCGACCTGACGGAGGACCGGCTGCACCGGCATCTCAGGACTCTGAACAAGGTCCTCATTCCGGCCGGCTGGGGCGAGGACAACGGGCTGTCTGCACTGGGTGGAGCGGCAGGCGACGATCCGAAGGAACTCGCATCACCAGTTCAAAACGAGACGGTGGGCGGCACCGCGCCGCAGGAAGCGGTGCTGTTCCGCCATGCCGACGGCAACGTCCTGGCGCAGGTTCTGCCGTGTCTGGACGGGGCGCGGCTGGCGCGGGTGTTCGGCCCCGCCCGCGCGATCCTGTTCGTGTCGCCGGACTATCCGGCCGCTTCGGGCCGCATCCTGCACCGCGCGCTGAGGCCGGACGACCTGCCGCCGCCGCGCCCAGGTATGCTCACTCTCGACGTCTCTGTCCTCCGTGCCGTCGAGGCACGGCGCCTGGAGCGAATGAAGCCGGATTTCATCGCTTATCTGCGCCGACAGGCTGGCGCCCGCGTCGCCCATGTCCCGGACGAGCGGTTGGGGCAGGAGATCACTGCATGGATGAGGTCCGGGTACGCTAACGGCCTTCGCACCGAGGCCGGGCGTCCGGCGCCGGCGCACCACGGCGTCCGGCAGGGTTCGCTCGCGGTGCGACCGGATGAATTGCCCGAGCAAACGGCGCTGTTCGTCAGTGGTCATAGGTTTCAATATAATAGGATAAA
>NZ_JAZHFT010000090.1:0-6148 GCF_036541425.1 Consotaella aegiceratis | reverse complement strand
TCAGGCCCTGCAGCACGTTGCCGCCCGCATCGCCGCCCAGGACGTCGTTGAAGTTCGATCCGATCAGGTTCTCCACGGCGACATAAACATCCCCGGCAGCCTCGCCGGTGTTGCTCGAAGACGCCAGGAAGTCGGCCGTCACCCCGGCGGCCGCGCCGGCATAGGATGCGGCGTCCAGCCCGATCCCACCGTTCAACGTATCCGCGCCGGCGCCGCCGTTCAGCACGTCGTTGCCCGCTCCGCCCGCCAGCACGTCGTTTCCGCCCGCTCCGACGAGCAGGTTCGCCCCGCCGTTGCCGAGGATCGTATCCGAGGCACTGCCGCCGATGGCGTTTTCGACCACCGTCCCGCGCGCGATCGACAGGTTCATGGTTCCGCCGAGGACATTGGAAAAGCTCTCGGCGCTCAGGTTGATGAGTTGGGCGACATTGGCGCCCGAGAAATCCAGCGTATCGACACCGCCATCGTCATAGACGGTCATGAACATGTCGGAGCCGATCAGAACCGCGGCGTCGAGCGCGGCATTGCCGGTGTTGGAGTTGAAGCCGTAAGTGGTGTTGCCGGTCCGCGTGCTGGTGTCGTCGCCGTAGAGGCGCTGAATCGCGATGATGTCGGCGATGCCCATCGTCAGCATGTAGCGGAAATCCGCGTCGACGAAGGTGTTGGGGCCGGAGAACTCGTCCCCGTTGGCCTGCATGTACGACATGATCGAATAGGCCAGAGAGTCGTTCAAATAGTAGTTGTCGACGCCGTACGTCGCGCTTCCGTTGTAGTTGCCGCCATGGCCCAGACCGAGCGCGTGCCCGATCTCGTGCATATAGGTCTCGAAGGAATAGCTGTCGTAGCCCGTCCCGAAGTAGTCCAGCCAGCCCGTGGTGATCTGTACCGTCACCGAGGTGAGCGTGGAGCCGGATGTACTCCAGTTGGTGTAGGCGTCGATACCATCCTCGCTGTCGTCGAAGGTGATTTCGGCCACTCCGGAGACCTCGACGAACTGAATGCCCGTCACGTCCGCCCACGCTTGCAGGGCGCTGCGCGCAAGATTCTGACCCGCGGCGGTCAGTCCGGTCAGGTTGACCGTGAGCGAGCCGTCGTCGCCGACGTCAAAGGACGAGCTCGGGGATGCGCCGAAATACTCCATACCGTTGTCGGTGAGTTGCCAGGCGATCTCGTCCGCCGTGAACACCATGCCTTCGGTGTTCTGTTCGACTGCGGTGATGATGTAGTCGCCGGTGTAACTGTTGCTGTATGCGCCGACGTCCAGATAGTAGGTGCCCGACGTCGTCGCAGTGAAGCTCAGCAGGGAATCGCGACCGTTGACACCGCCCCAGACCGATGAGCCGGCGTCGTCATTCGAGCCGATGAGCGTGCCGGAAGAATCGCGAAGGTACAAAAACGGGTCGAAAAGTCCGTCCGTTCCTATGCCATGCAGCCGAAATTCATAGGTCTGGCCCGCTTCCAGATCGACGCGGTACCAGTCGTGGTCGCCGATCGTCTCAAGCGTGCCGTAGACCGTGCTCCCAATCGGCGTGACCGCGGTCGTCGAAGAATCGCCGGGAACGTCTACCATCTGTATCCTCCATCTCCGCAGCGTTCGGCTGGCGTGTCTTCACCTTCGTCACGGGGACGCTGCAAACCCGGAAAACGATCTTTCCCTTCCGGGTAAAAAGGGTGGCCCGATCCGCCTCGGCATCGGGGCGCCGAAGCAACCCGAGCATCAGATGAGCCCGAGCAAGAGACCGATCGGCCTGACCAGAGTCCGGGCCGAACCCGGCGTAAGCGCCCGGTCCCAACTGGAAAGAGAGGAGGTCGAAGAGCGCCCCACGGCGGCACCGTCCCCTTCGGCCAGCCGCTCGCGGAGAACGACATCGGCCATGTACGGCGACCGAATTTGCAGCCGCACATCCACGCCGCGGCCAGACGCATCGGTCCCCGTCGCCACGGAGACACCGAGATCGCGCTCGAGGTCTGCCGCCAATTGCGCACAAAACTTCGCCTCGAAGTCCGCCGGAACTCCCGAGGCGCTTCCTTCCACCGAGCACGACAGCGCGAGAGACCGCTGTCGCGCCGCAGCAGCGTCTTCAGTCGGCACGACGAAACCGCTCATCAGTCCCAGCAGGCCCGCAGCGATCACGCCGAGCGCGCAATTTCGCCGCGCTGGGCTCCGCACCATCGTGCCGCCCGGCCAATCGCGCCTGTTGTCCCCACCTTGATCGGTTTGCATCGACGATCCGCATTGCCCTCTTAATCTCAAAGCGATGAATCGACAGACCCACATTCAGCGTATCTTCAGAAAAAAAAGCACGCAAATCCCAAATCTTCAAGCAAAATAATTATGGCCGGCGGCCGGATCATGAGAATTTGCGCCGAAATCGGACAACGGCATTAAATTCCCGTAGACAACTACAGGTAACCGTATCCTCCCGACAGGCGGCAGAGTTGGAAAAACCCGATCTTTTCCCGGCAGCCCGACAGACGATCGTCCTTGGCGCCATGAAAACTTTCCGTCACTTTTCGCGGAAAGCATGCTGCATGGAGTCGAGCAACGGCCGGATCAGGTAGTCGGCGAAGGTCCGTTCACCAGTGGAGATGAAGGCTTCCACCGGCATGCCAGGGTAGATCTGACTGGCTTCGATCCCCGGTGGCAGCTCGTCGCCGATCTTCAGCCGAACCGCATAATAGGCTTGTTCGGTCTCGGGTATCACGAGATGGTCGGCCGAGATGTAGAAAACCTTGCCCTCGACCCTGGGCGCCGTCCGGCTGTTGAGCGCGGTGAACATCATCTCGGCGTCCTGGTCGAGCTTGATGGCGTCGATGTCCTGTGGCCGGATCCGCGCCTCCACGATCAGATCGTCGGTCGTGGGCAAAAGTTCCATCACCACCTCGCCGGGGCGCACCACGCTTCCTTCCGAATTGTAGACGGAGCGGACCACGATGCCGTCCACCGGCGCGCGCACGACGGTGCGATCGAGGATGGACTGCGCCGTTCGGACCTGTTCCTCCAGGTCGGCGGCCTCCGTGCGCGCCTCGTTCAGGCTGGTGATGGCATCCTCGACGCGCGTCGTGGTGCGCATTTCGATCTGCTCGCGCGCCTCGCTGAGCTGCGTCACCGTGCTGGCGATCTGTGCCTCGAGCGATCCGGCCTGCCCGACCAGCGCCGCCGTGGCCCGCAACAACCCGGTGTATTCGTCGCGGTTCGTCAATCCCTTGTCCAGGAGCGCCTTCTTGCGGACGACCTCCTCCTGGACGATCGCCAGCTGATCGTCGCTGGCGCGCTTCTGCACGCGCAGGCCGTTGATCGATTCCCGTAGCGCGTCGACGCGCTGGGCGAGGATCTGCATCTCGGAGGTGTAACGCGCCATGCGCGCGTCGAACTCCTTCTGCTGCTCCCCGAAAACCTGTCCAGCCTGCAGGCCGTCCGGAAATCCAGCGAGACTCGCCGGCATCGTCAATGCCTGCGCGCCATCGCGTTCCGCTTCGAACTTGGCGATCTCCGATCGCTTGCTGATCAGCTGCTTCAGCAGCCGGTTCATCTGGGCCTGAGCGGCGGTCGGGTCGAGCACCAGCAAAGCCCCGCCCTTCTCGACCCGGTCGCCCTCCCGCCGCACGACCGCTTGTACGATGCCGCCTTCGAGGTGCTGCACCATGACGTTCTGACCGGCTGCGGCGATCACGCCCGGCGCGATGATCGCGCCGGCGAGGGGCGCGGTGAACGCCCATGTTCCAAAGCCGCCGGCGAATAGCGCTATCGTAGAATAGCCCAGCACCGCGATCGGCGCGGTACGGATCGGGATCAGATCCCGCCAGCGCGCCTCCACTGCCCCTGCCCGCATTGCCATCTCCTGTCGCGCGCCCGAGCCGAGACGCCTACTCGGCCCCAGGCTGCGAAAGCGAAACGGCAGCGGTCCACGCGGCCCCCTGAGCCGCCTTGATCGGCACAACCGAGGCAACCGGCTCGCGCGCCGGGGCCGGATTGTCCGGCTGCGCCGCCGCCAAGGGGAGAGACAGTCTGCGAATCACGTCCTGAGCCGGGCCCAGCAGCTCGATCTGGCCGTCGCGCAGCATCAGAATGCGATCGCATCGGGCTGCGATCGTCGGCCGGTGGGTGATGACGATGACCGTGGCGCCCCGCGCCTTCGCCTGGAGGACCGCATGCTCCAGCGCCTTTTCGCCGTCCGCGTCGAGGTTGGCGTTCGGCTCGTCCAGAACGATCAGCCTGGGATCGCCGTAGAACGCGCGGGCAAGCCCGATACGCTGTCGCTCGCCCCCGGACAGGCGCACGCCCAGCGGCCCGATGACGGTGTCGTAGCCGTCCTTCTGGGCGAGCACCATCTGGTGAACCAGAGCCCTCTCCGCCGCATCGATGACGGATAGACTGCTGGCGCCTGGGACAAATCGCGCGATGTTGTCGGCGATGGTCCCGGGAAACAGCTCCACGTCCTGCGGCAGGTAGCCGACATGCAGGCCGAGTTGGTCGGGGTCCCAGTTCCGAATGTCGGCCCCGTCGAAACGAACCACGCCGGATCGCGGTTCGATGGCGCCGACGAGAAGCCGCGCGAGCGTCGACTTGCCCGCTCGGCTGGGCCCGACAATGGCGAGCGTTTCGCCGGCGGCGACGCCAAAGTTGACGCGCTTGATCAGCGGCTGGGCTCCCTCTCTGCTGTCTGGAGGAAAGTAGACGACCTCCTCGACCTTGACGGCGCCTTGCGGGGCCGGCAACTCGGTCCTGGCGGTCTGGGCGCCCGTTTCGAGCCCGCTGACAGCCGATATCCGCCTCCACGCGGCGTTCGCCTCCCAGATTTGCCGCCAGCTGCCGACGATCTGGTCGAGCGGCTGCAAGCCTCGCGCCGACATCATGGAGGCAGCGAAGATCATGCCCGCCGTCATTTCCCCTTGGAGGGCCAGATAGGCGCCGATACCGTAAGTCGCGATCTGCAGCAGCAGGCGCACCGTGCGCGCCGCGCTGCCGAAAAAGGCGTTGGTCGCCGCCAGTCGATCGTAGACCCGTACCGAATCCGCAAAGCGCGCACCCCATTGCTCGACGGCATTGGACGCCATGCCCAGCGCACGCACGGTCTCGAAATTGCGCGCAAAAACCTGGGCGACGTTGGTGGCTGCCGACAACGCATCGCTGGCCTGCCGCGCCTTGGCGCGCGTCGCCGCCTGATTGGCAAATGCGACGGCAAGCATCAGAAAAGCGCCGACCACCGTCATGGCGAACAGCACCGGATGAACGAAATAGAGGAGGAGAACGAAGACCGGGGCGAACGGCAGATCAAACAGGAAGAAGACCGCGCGCGAGCTGATAAAATTGCGGACGAGAGCGAGATCGCGCAGAGGCTGGACATCCCCGAGCCCCGCCTTCGGACCCTGCATCGCAGCCAGGAACAAGCGCGGCCCCCAAGCGAGATCGATCCGGACCGCCACCTGGCTGGCGTAAAGCGAGCGGACCGATTCCAGCACGCCGAGAACCGCCAGCGCTCCGACCGCAATCAGGGTGATATAACCCAACGTGTTCAGATTGGCCGAAGGAATGACCCGATCGTAGACCTGCAGCATGTAGAGCGGCATCGCCAAGAGGAGCAGGTTCACGATCGCCGAGAACAGGCCCAGTTCAAGAAAAGCTCTCCGCAGCATTCGTCCCAGTTTCAAGTTGGCCATCGCGAAACGATACTTTTCGACGACGCAGCGCCACGCCCAAAAACAAACGCCGATGATAGCACGTCAGGCCTGTTTTTCCAACAGCCAGCGCAAGCGCAAAACAAACCTTGCGGCGGCTTGGGCCGCCGGACGGCCTGGGCGGCCGCCCCGCCGGCACCAGCCGATCAGAGATAATGGCGCGCTGTCAGGTACTCGACCACCTGCTCGGCGAGTTCCTCCGGCGACGTCATGCCAGCGGCGAGCTGCAGTTCCGGGCTTTCCGGCGGCTCGTAGGGACTGTCGATGCCGGTGAAGTTCTTGATCTCACCAGCCCTGGCACGTTTGTACAAGCCCTTCGGGTCGCGCCGTTCGGCGACATGCAGGGGTGTATCGACGAAGACTTCGATGAACTCGCCTGGGTCCAGGAGGTTTCTGGCGAGTTGGCGTTCGGCGCGGAACGGCGAGATGAAGGAGCAGAGCACGATCAGCCCGGCATCGGCCATCAGCT
>NZ_JAZHFT010000009.1:0-145674 GCF_036541425.1 Consotaella aegiceratis | reverse complement strand
GCGCGACAGACCGCCCTCCAGCACCGCCGAAACCACCCGAGCTCGCAAATCCATCGAATAGGGTCGCGCCATCCGTGCTGGCCTCCAACTCCAGCCCGTATGGTGAATCACATTTCCAGCCCCCAGGGAATCCCAGCCCGATTCCGCCTATAGCCATCCCGCTCTAGGTTGCTTCGCTCGGATGCGGAGAGGCTGGCTCAACTCGCCTCAGTTCGGAACCAGGCCCTGCCAAGCGGCGAAGGCATAAAGGGCGCCCACGCCGACGACAATGCCGATGACCATCCAGGTCACGGCAATGACGAAATCGGTCGATTTCGGACGGGTGGCCGAGGGGATCGGCCGGATCGGCTCGCCGTGCGGAACGCGCCCCTGCGTCGCCCGTTCGGCCAGCCGTTCGCCGAGCCCGTCCATGGCCGCAAACGCCTTCTCCCGCTCCACGATCCGCTCGGCGACGTAGTCGGTCACGCGATCGACGATGGCACGCGGCTCCTGCGATTCGGCGAGCGTCACGCGCCCCAGACGCGTCTCGCGGACGAAGCGATAGGTGCGCCGATCGCGTGCCATCATGACGTGGGCCGTCGCGTCGACCCAGAATTTGGGTTGCGGCCCGCCGGACAGCGCGAAGTCGAAATATTCGTCGTCGGCCGGCACTTCCTCGATCAGCGGCTGCAACTGCTCCATCAGGATCTCGAGGCGCGCACGATCGGCCTCGCGGATGTCGACGACGACGTCGGAGCGCTGGGCGGCGGCGATCTTGGCAGCACGGACCGCATCGGCAAGGCGCCGCGATTCAGAGCGCGGGGTCGCGTTCGGAGTGGTTTCGGCCATCGGTGCCTCGTGGCAATCGCGTCTTAGCGTTTTGTTAACCATAAGGCTCCGGATCGCAAGAAGGAATGGCCTGCAGGCCACACCGGCCGGCAAGCTGCGGCGCCGAGACGCCGCGACGAGCCCATCTTGTGACGCAAAACTTGGGCGACGCTTGAACGCATCGCGCCGCTCATTGATCGTCCGCCCCGCGATGACGATGGCGGACGATCAATGGCACGGATGCCTGCGCCAACGCCTCGATGACGGCTGGCTGGCCGACGTCAGCCGGCGATCCCGCCGACGATGCGGTTGGCGGCGGCGACGATCGCCTCCAGCGAGGCCGAGACGATGTTGTGATTGATCCCCGCACCGAACAGGCGCCCTCCGGGATGTTCGATCTCCATATAGGAGATCGCCGTGGCATCGGAGCCGCGCTGCAGCGAGTGTTCCGAATAGTCGGCCACCGACATGGCCACGCCGAGATAGCGCGACAGCGCGTCGACAAAGCCGTCGATCGGGCCGGTGCCGACGCCATGGATCGCCGTCTCGACGCCGTTGTCGAGGATCGTCGCCTCCAGAAAGCGCTGGCCGCGCACGTCCGGATTGGGCCGCGTGAAGTGGTCCACGAACTTCAGGCGCGCGCCCGGCTGCTCGACATAGAGCTCGAGAAAGCGCTGGTGGATGCGCTTCGACGGAAGCTCCTTGCCCTCCTCGTCGGTGATGCGCTGAATGTCGTCGCGGAATTCGATCTGCAGGTTGCGCGGCAGGTTGAGCCCGTAGTCTGCATTGAGCACATAGGCGATGCCGCCCTTGCCCGACTGCGAATTGATGCGGATGATCGCCTCGTAACTGCGGCCGACGTCACGCGGATCGATCGGCAGGTAGGGAACCTCCCAGAGTTCCTTGTTGGAGCTCTTGATCGCCTTCATGCCCTTGTTGATGGCATCCTGATGGGAGCCGGAGAAGGCGGTGTAGACCAACTCGCCCACATAGGGGTGGCGCTCCGGAATCGCGAGCTGATTGCAGTGCTCGTAGACGTCACGGATCCGCGTGATGTCGGAGACGTCGAGGCCCGGATCGATCCCCTGGGTGTACATGTTCAGCGCCAGCGTGACGATATCGACATTGCCGGTGCGCTCGCCGTTGCCGAACAACGTGCCCTCGACGCGGTCGGCTCCGGCCAACAGCCCGAGTTCGGTCGCCGCGATCGCCGTGCCACGGTCGTTATGGGGATGCAGCGAGACGATCAGATTCTCGCGGTTGTCGAGATTGCGGCACATCCACTCGATCTGATCGGCATGGACGTTGGGGGTGGCCATCTCGACCGTGGCCGGCAGATTGATGATCAGCTTGTTGTCGGCCGTCGGCTGTACGATCTCGGCGACCGCGTTGCAGATCTCCAAGGCGAAATCGAGCTCCGTGCCGGTGAAGCTCTCGGGCGAATATTCGAAACGGAAGCCGCCGCCTGCCGCGGCCGCCATATCCGTCACCATCTTGGCTGCGTCCGTGGCGATCTGCTTGATGCCCTGGCGATCCTTCTGGAACACCACGCGGCGCTGCAATTCGCTGGTCGAATTGTAGAAATGGACAATCGGCTGCCTGGCGCCCTCGAGAGCTTCGAACGTTCTGCGGATCAGCTCCGGCCGGCACTGGACCAGCACCTGGAGCGATACGTCCTCCGGCGCATCGCCCTCCTCGACGCACCAGCGGGCGAAATCGAAATCAGTCTGGGAGGCCGAGGGGAAACCGATCTCGATCTCCTTGAAGTTCATCGCCTTGAGGAGCGAGAAAAAGCGGGCCTTCTTTTCGTGGCCCATCGGATCGACCAGCGCCTGGTTGCCGTCGCGCAAGTCGACGGAGCACCAGATCGGCGCCTTGGCGATGGTCTGGCCCGGCCAGCGCCGGTCCGGCAGATCGACCTGGGGATACGGTTGGTATTTGCGTGCGGCGTTGGCCATGACGGCGGGAGTGTCGGACATGAGAGAACCCTGTTCGCTCTTGGGTCGGCCGGCGCGCAAAGCCTTCTGGCTCACGTTGCCGCGCCGGTCTTCCCGGATTTCACTTGAGTTGTAAAGCGCAGGGGCTGGGCACTTGAACGGCCTCATCGACCGCCGGCCGCCCCTTGATCAACGGGTCCGACGGTCGCCGCTAAGGCCGAGAAGAAGGCTGGAAAGCGGAAGAACGCAAAGGCCGCGCGCACCGGGCGCGTCAAAAATCGGCAAAGAGGCGTTCATGGATGTCATGACGCGGCAAATTAGCCGATTTTTGCTCGAATTCAAGCCTCATCGAAAGGGGAGCAACCTGCACCTCGGCGCCTCCGACCACGGGCCGACGAACGACCTATGCGTCACAGGACAGGAATGCCCGTCTGCTTGGCCTCGGCCTCGGGCTCCACATGGATGAGCACCCGGGCGCCCTGGAAGGCAGCCTTGAGGGCATCCTCCACCCGATCGCAGATGTCGTGCGCCTTGCCGACGCTCATCGCCTCGGGCACGACCAGGTGAAATTCGATGAAGATGGCGCGGCCGGCCAGTCGCGTCCTGAGGTCGTGCACCTCGATGGCGCCGTCGGCGTTGTGCGAGATGATATCGCGCATCTGCAGCTCTTCGACCGGATCGATCGCCTGATCCATCAGCCCGCTGAGCGAGCTGATGACGACGTTGTAGCCCTCGCGCAGAATGTTCACCGCCACCAGCGCGGCCATCAGCGGATCCAGGAACAGCCAGCCGGTGACGGTCGCCAGGGCGAGGCCCGCGAGGACGCCGACGGAGGTGACGACGTCGGCCATCAAATGCCGCCCGTCGGCCGCCAATGCCGGCGAGCGCCGCCTTCGACCCTGACGGATCAGGAACAGCGCCCAACCGAGGTTGAGCAACGTCGCCAGGGCATTGATCGCCATGCCCGTGACGGGGGCATCGAGTGTGCGCGGGGTCGCCCATGCTTCCCAGGCCTCCTGGAAGATGAGCAGCGCCGCCACGACGATCAGCACGCCTTCCACCACGGCCGAGAAATACTCGGCCTTGTGGTGGCCGAACGGATGGTCCTTGTCGGCGGGCTTGTAGCTGACCCGGATGGCCCACAAGGCGATGACGGCCGTCACCAGGTTGACGATCGACTCCAGCGCGTCCGACAGGAACGCCACCGATCCGGTGACCGCATAGGCCCAATATTTCAGGGCCATGACGACCAGCGAGACTGCGATCGAGCCGAGCGCCACCCGCTGCATCAGGGCTGATGTCCTGGTTGGCATCCGTCCGGGCGCGCCCTAGACGCCTCTGAGCGGAACAGTCCGCGTCGGGGCGCTCGAAGTCGTTCGATCGCGAAATTCCAACGTCAGATGGTAGAACACGTTACCCACTCTGCTCAGGCTGCCTTTTCGCGAGACCGCCGCGCCAGATGGGCGACGACGTTCTCGACCATTCTCATGCCGGCCTGGCCGCCCAGCGACATGATCGATTCGGGATGAAACTGCACGGCCGCGACCGGCTCGGTTCGGTGCTCGAACGCCATGACGACCCCGTCGTCGGTCTCGGCCGTGACGTCGAAATCGCTCGGCAGACGCACCGGATCGGCGATGATCGAATGATAGCGGCCGACCGTGACCTCCTTGGGCAGCCCCGAAAAGATGATGCCGGGCTGCGCGATGCGCACGCGTGACGGCTTGCCGTGCATCGGCACGCGGAGCTGGCGCAAGGTTCCGCCGTAGGCCTCGGCCAGTGCCTGAAGCCCCAGACAGACGCCGAAGATCGGAGCGCCGCGGGCGCGCGCCGCGCGGATCGTCGCCTTGCAATCGAAATCCGTCGGCGTTCCCGGTCCCGGTGACAAGACGACGAGGTCGGGCGCGATCCGGTCGAAGATCTCGTCGGGCACCGGGGTGCGAACCGTGCTGACCTCGGCCCCCGTCTGACGGAAGTAGTTGGCGAGCGTGTGGACGAAGGAGTCCTCGTGGTCGACGAGCAGGATCTTCAGCCCCTCGCCCACTTTGGCCCCAGTGCGCGCGGCAACGGCGGCGTTGGAGGCTCCCGCCTCACGGATCGCGGCCAGAAGAGCCGAGGCCTTGAGCTCGGTCTCGGCCTCCTCCTCTTCGGGATTGCTGTCGAAGAGCAGCGTCGCCCCGGCGCGCACTTCCGCGATCCCATCCTTCAGCCGGATGGTGCGCAGCGTCAGCCCGGTGTTCATGTCGCCGTTGAAGTGGATCATCCCGACGGCACCGCCATACCAGGCGCGCGGGCTCTTCTCGTGCTGCTCGATGAAGCGCATGGCCCAGAGCTTCGGCGCGCCGGTGACGGTGACGGCCCAGGCGTGCGACAGAAACGCGTCGAAGGCGTCCATCCCCTCGCGCAGCCGGCCCTCGATGTGGTCGACCGTATGGATCAGACGCGAGTACATCTCGATCTGACGCCGCCCGATCACCTTGACGGAGCCCGGCTCGCACACCCGGCTCTTGTCGTTGCGATCGACGTCCGAGCACATGGTAAGCTCGGATTCGTCCTTCTTGGAGTTGAGCAGCTTGATGATCTGCTCGGAATCGGAGATCGCATCGTCGCCCCTGCGGATCGTGCCGGAGATCGGGCAGGTCTCGACCCGCCGCCCGGACACCCGCACGAACATCTCCGGCGAGGCGCCGATCAGGAACTCGTTGTCGCCGAGATTGATAAAGAAGGAATAGGGCGAAGGATTGATCGTCTTCAGACGCCGCGAAATCTCCGACGGCTCGCTGTTGCAGCGCTCGTAGAAGGTCTGACCCGGCACAACCTCGAAGAGGTCGCCGCGCACGAACTTCTCCTTGGCGACGCGCACGAGGTCGGCATATTCGCCCGGCCGGTGGTCGCCGCGCGGCGGCACCGCGTCGGAGTGGACGAACGGCGCGTCCGATCCGCCCCGCGCGAGCCCCGCCGTCGTGCGTTCGCCCTTGGCGAAGTCGTAGCGCTCGACATAGGCGCGGGCCGAATAGTGATCGACCATCAGGATCTCGTCGGGCAGATAAAGGACGAGATCGCGCTGGCTGGCCGGGCGCTCCAAATATTCGCGAACCGGATCGAACTGGAAGGCGAGATCGTAGCCGAAAGCGCCATAGAGCCCGAGATCGCTATCCTCTTCGGCGTGGAAAAGCTCGGTGATGGCGCGCAGCACCGAGAACACCGTCGGCACGCGCGAGCGCTCTTCTTCGGTGAAGGGCCGGTCCGGCTTCTTGACCGTGAGATCGATACGCTGCGACGTCGTCACCGCTCCAGCGACGTCCGGATGATCGTCCAGCACGCCGGCGATGAAGCCGAGGAGGATCTCGCCGCGCGGGTTCAGCGCCTCGATCCGCATGGTCCGGCCGACCGCCGTCACCGCCACGGGCGGATCGACGATCGCGGTGTCCCAACGGGTATAGCGGCCGGGAAACTCGTAGTTGGACGAGAACACCGCGCCACGCCGACGATCCAGGCGATCGAGATACGGCTCGATCGCCCCGTCATAGATCACGTCCTCGCGGCGACGCGTGACCGCGACGCCGCCCTTGGTGACATAGCGTTCCGCGCCGCTCTCCAAGTCTTCCAATGCCATGGCTCAGCTACCCTGATCAGGCCCCGGATGAACCGGCGAATACGAAAAAAGGCCGCCGGATGTCCGAGGCGGCCTTCGATCTCATGATCCCATGCGTGATGGTTCGGCCGCTATAAGCGAACGCGCCACCAACCGTTGATGAGGATCGTCGTGTTCATGCTACGACCGATAGCCGAGACGGCAGCCCAGGGCAACGGAAATTTGCGCGGCCGGCTCAGTTCCACGCGCTGCGGCGAAATTCCCAGGGCGTCACCCGGCCGTCCTTGTCGCCGTCGGCCGCCTCGAAATGCGCCTGGCTGCCGCCGATGAACTCGTCGCGGCTCAGCTGCTCGTCATGATCGGTATCCAGAGCATCGAACCGGTCGGCCTTGCTCGTCTGCCGTTCCGACTGGCGCACCTGGTTCCAGCCCGTCTGCGGCCCCATGCGCACCGCCATGTATTCGTCCCGCGTCAGGTTGCCGTCATCGTCGGCATCCATGGCGGCGAAGACCTGATCGGCGGCGGACGCGGCTTCCTCGGCGGTGACGATCCCGTCCTGATCGGCGTCGACGGTCATGAACCGGCCGGCGCCTGGGCGCATCGTCTCTGTCCAGCCCATCATCGTGCCGGCCCCCTGGCCGCCACGGCCCATCATTGGGCCGCCCCATCCGGAGCCCATCATGGCGGCGTGTCCGGGGCCGCCGCGTCCCATCATCGCACCACTCCGGCCAAAGCCCATCATGGCGCCCGGGCCGTAGCCGTTTTGCACCCACCCCTGACCGGCATTCGAATTCCAGCCGTATCCGAAGGGCTGCGCCACCGCCGGAACGACGACCGCGGCGGCGGCCAGCGCGGCAACACCCAACACTATGCGTTTCATATCCTTAACCTCCTGACGAGGAAAACCTTGGCCCGCTGGGCCATGTTTTCCGGTGTTTCATGAAGTGTCGGTTCGCGACCGGCCTTCACGCAGAAGATAGAGATCGGGCGGTATCGAAGTTTGCCGCTGGCGACCGGTTTGGTGTCGAGATGTCACCAGGCCGGGGCGCGACAGATCTGGTTACATTTTTGTCGCCGCAACCACTCTGGACTTGCCCAGCGATCGGCGCGACGGTGCCGCCGTCAGCCGAACAGGATCACGACATCGCGGAACATCGGGAATGGAACGGACGCCACACATCCTCGTCGTCGACGACCATCGCGAAATCCGCGAGCTTCTGGCCAAGTATCTGGAAAAGAACGGCATGCGCGTGAGCGTGGCCAATGGCGGCGTCGCCATGCGACAGGTCATGCATGCCGCCGCCATCGACCTCATCGTCCTCGACATCATGATGCCGGGCGAGGATGGCCTGTCGCTGTGCCGCGGCCTGCGCCAGGACGGCGACATTCCCATCATCCTGCTGACCGCGGTCTCGGAGGACACCGACCGCATCGTCGGCCTGGAACTCGGCGCCGACGACTATCTGACCAAGCCCTTCAACCCGCGGGAACTACTGGCACGCATCCGCGCCATCCTTCGCCGGGTTTCCTCGGCTGCGGCTCCGGCCAAGGCGCGCGAACCGGTCCGTTACCGTTTCGACCGCTGGACGCTCGACCCGCAACGCCACACGCTGTTCGACGAACACGGCGAGGATATTGCCCTGGGAACCGCGGAGTTCCGCCTCCTCCTCACCCTCATCCAGCGGCCCGGCGAGGTGCTCACCCGCGACCAGATCCTCGATATCACCGCAGGCCGGTCGGCCCGCGTCTTCGACCGCAGCATCGATAACCTCGTCAGCCGGCTGCGCCGCCGCATCGAACGCGATCCGCAGCACCCGAAGCTGATCAAGACCGTCTGGGGCAACGGCTATACCTTTGCCGCGCCGGTCGAAGAAGCCTCATGATCCGCCTGTGGCCGAAAAGCCTGGCGGCGCGCCTCGCGGTGCTGATCGTCGCCACCCTGGCCGCCGCGCAACTCGTGCTGATCTTCGTCGTCCGCGACGAGCAGGATGCCGTCGTAAAGGCAATGCTGCACGGCCAGGCGCTGACTCAAACGATCACACTCGCCCGGCTGCTGGCGGCGTCCCCATCCGGCGAACGAGCGGCATTGGTCGCGTCCTTTCATTCCCCTCAAACCTGCGCCCGGCTTCTCGAGCGACCGCCGATCGCGAGCGCCGAGATGACGAAAGCCGAACGCCAGCTCGCCGACATTCTGGCAGGTGAGTTCATCGCTGTGGGCGACAACGTGCCGGTCGTCGCCGTCGAGGGGATCGCCGAGCATACGACCTTCTGCGCCGCGGCCGCGACGGAGGCGCCCAGCGGCGGGAGCGAGATGCAAGGCCATGGCATGGGGTGGGGGCGCGGCCTGGGGATGGGGATGGGGGCGGGCATGGGTCTCGGCCGGATGGCGCATGAGATGGGCAGTCCGTCCTGGCTCGCCCTCCGGGCGCCCGACAGTTCGGTCGAAATGGCGGTTCCGATCCAAAGCGGCCAGTGGCTCGCCGTCAGCAATGCGGTCTCGACCCCGAACGATTGGGGACAGCTGACCCTGCTCTCCTTCCTGCTTTCGTCTGCCGCGGTGGCACTGGTCGTGGCCGCTACGGTGCGCTTCCAGACACGCTCGTTGCGCGTGCTGGCCCAGGCGGCAGATCGGCTCGGGCGCGGCGAAGCCGTGGCCCCGCTGGCCGTGACGGGCCCGGCCGAGGTAGCGGCGGCAAGCCGAGCCTTCAATCTCATGCAGGAGCGGCTTGGGCGTTTCGTCGCCGACCGGCTGCGATTGCTCGGGGCGATCAGCCACGATCTGCGCACGCCGCTGACGACGCTGCGGCTCAAGGCAGAATTCATCGAAGACGAAGATACGCGCGCCACCATCGTGGCGACGATCGACGAGATGGCGGCAATGGCCGAGGCCACGCTGAACCTCACGCGCGCCGAGGCCATCGAGGAGACGACCGAACAGGTCGATCTCGCTGCGATCGTATCGTCGGTCGCCGACGACTTCGTGCTGGCCGACGCCGACGTCGTCGTCGCGGACAGTGCCTCCGTTCCTTATGCCTGCCGCCCCGTTGCGATGAAGCGGGCGATCTCGAACCTCGTCGACAATGCCGTGCGCTATGGCAGCCGCGCGGTTCTGAGACTTTCCGCTCCGGATGGCGAGCCGACGATCACCGTGGACGACGACGGCCCGGGTCTGCCTGTCGATCAGGTCGAAGAGGCGTTTCAGCCCTTCGTCCGGCTGGAAAGTTCCCGCAGCCGCGACACAGGGGGTATGGGACTGGGCTTGGCAACGACGCGCGGCATCGTTCAAAGCCATGGCGGCACCGTGACGCTCGCCAACCGGCCCGGAGGCGGGTTGCGGGCAGAAATCCGGCTGCCGGCACCCCAAGTCCATGCCTGAGTGTCGGGGCCGGCAACGCGGACCATTCGACCGGCGTTTGGTCTCGCGGCCGTCTCTTCGCCATGATGAAGGGACAAAGTCCGCAAGGTCGCAGTTTTTTTGCCGGAAATGGATTGCTCGCCAAAGACATCGGCGAACGTGCCCCGCCAGGTTACCGCTCTTCGATAAAACAGGGTCTTGTCCTTTAGCCACCTAGGAATATGTTGCACCGCAACATAACATCCCGAGGCTAGTGCCGCCGGATTGGTTGGACCTTCCGGTGTCCCGTTTCCTGAAGACACTTTCATGCCCGACATCAATCGACGTGACTTCATCGCCGCATTGACCGCGCTCGGCCTGATTCCGAAATCCGGCCATGCCCAGGCGGCCACCGCTCGCGCGCTTTCGTTCGAGGCGGCACAACCCTTCTCGTTCGACGGACTGATGGCCGAGGCCCGGGCGATGGCCGAGCGCCCCTATGTGCCCGAGGTCGTGCGTGACGACGCCGTTCTCGACCGGATCGACTACGACCAACATTGGCGGATCAAATATCGCCCTGAAGCGACGCTCGAAGTGGACGGCGGGCAGGCGCCGATCCGCATGTTCCATCTCGGTCGCTACTTCAAGCTTCCGGTCGACATCCATCTGGTCAGCGGCAACCAGTCGCAGAGGCTGATCTACCATCGCGACCTGTTCGAGATGCCCGCCGACAGCCCGGCCCGCCAGCTTCCCGACGACATCGGCTTTGCCGGCTTCCGCGTGCTCGACGTCGGATCGGACGCCGATTGGCTGTCCTTCCTCGGCGCGGCGTATTTCCGCACGGCGGGGCAGCAGGGCCAGTACGGAATGTCGGCTCGCGCGGTGGCGCTCGACGTCGCCATGCCGACGCCCGAAGAATTTCCCCGCTTCACCGATTTCTATCTCGCGCCCTCCGAGAGCGGCCAGCTCGTCGTCCACTGCCTGATGAACAGCCGACGGTTGACCGGCGCCTTCATGATGGACGTGGCCAAGGACGGACCGATCGTCATGGACATCACCGCCCGCTTTTTCGCGCGTGACGCCATCGACCGCGTCGGGCTGGCGCCGCTGACCTCTATGTTCTGGTTTTCGGAGACCGATCGTGGCCGACGGGTCGACTGGCGGCCGGAAATCCACGATTCCGACGGCCTGGCGATCTGGACAGGCGCCGGAGAGCGGCTGTGGCGTCCGCTCAACAATCCCTCGGTGGTGATCACGTCGAGCTTTTCGGACAACGGACCCAAGGGGTTCGGCCTGCTGCAGCGCGATCGGGATTTCGCCAACTATGAGGACGACGGCGTCTTCTACAACAAGCGCGCCAGCGTCTGGGTCGAGCCCAAGGGCGACTGGGGCCCCGGCGAGGTGCAACTGGTCGAGATACCGACGGACGACGAGATCCACGACAACATCGCCGCCTATTGGGTGTCCGACAAACCCGTCGGCAAAGGCGACGCGATTGCTCTCGACTATCGCCTGACCTGGGCAAACGACGAGCCGCATCCCTCCGAACTCGGGCATGTCGTCGCAACGCGGCTTGGCCGCGGCGGAATTCCGGGGCAACCTCGTCCGAAAGGCACTACCAAGATCGTGGTCGACTTCGACGGAGGGCCTATCGCCCTGATCGATCGGGAGAATGACGATGTGGAGGCGGTGGTTACGGCCTCGCGCGGCACCGTCTCGCAGCTCGACAGCTACTCCATCAAGGTCGGCACGGGCTGGCGCGCGATGTTCGACCTGCAGTGCTGGGGAGCCGAGCCCGTCGATATCCGCCTTTATCTGAAGAAGGGGGAAGAAACCCTGACGGAGACCTGGCTCTATCAGTTCCTGCCGGAGACCCACTTCGAAGAAGGTTAGCCCGCGTCCAATGCCCTAAGACAGCCCGTCGATCTCGCCCGTTTCGCTCAAGCGGATCCGCTCGGCGGCCGGCCGTCGGGGCAGGCCCGGCATCGTCAGCATGTCGCCGCAGACCGCCACGACGAAACCGGCGCCGGCGGCGAGCCTCACCTCGCGCACCGGCACGACATGGCCTTCCGGCGCTCCGACCAGCGTGGGGTCCGTGGAAAACGAATATTGCGTCTTGGCCAGGCACACCGGCAGATGGCCGTAGCCCTCGTCCTGCCACCGCTGCAATTGTGCCAGCACCGATTTGCTCGCGACCACGCCCTCGCCGCGATAGATGCGCCGGACGACGGTCTCGATCTTGTCGAATAGCGGGGCGTCGTTGGAATAGATCGGAGCGAAATCCGCCTTCTCCGTCTCCAGAATCCGTGTCACCGTCTCGGCGAGCTCGATCGCGCCTTCCGATCCATGGGCCCAGTGACGGCAGACGACCGCTTCGGCCCCCATGGACTGCGCATAGGTCCGCAAAGCGGCGATCTCCGCATCGGTATCGGTATGGAAATGATTGATCGCCACGGCCACGGGGACGCCGTACTGGCGAACGTTCTCGATGTGGCGCCCCAGATTGGCGCAACCGGCCTCGACCAAGCCGACGTCCTCCTTGTCGAGATCGGCGAGCGTCGCGCCGCCGTTCAGCTTCATCGCGCGCACCGTGGCGACGATGACGGCGGCGTCCGCTGCGAGACCCGCCTGACGGCATTTGATGTCGAAGAACTTCTCGGCGCCGAGATCGGCACCAAATCCGGCTTCGGTGACGACGACGTCGGCCAGTTTCAGCGCCGTCCGGGTCGCGATGACCGAGTTGCAGCCATGGGCGATGTTGGCGAAGGGGCCACCATGGATGAGCACCGGCGTATGTTCCAGTGTCTGCACCAGGTTCGGCTGGATGGCATCGCGCAGGAGAACGGCCATCGCCCCCTCCGCCTGCAACTCGCGAGCGAACACCGGCGTGCGATCGAAACGAGCCGCGACGACGATGTTGCCGAGGCGCCGTTCGAGATCCTTGCGATCGTCGGTGAGGCAGAGGATCGCCATGATCTCCGAGGCGGCCGTGATGTCGAAGCCGGTTTCTCGCGCATAGCCGTTGCCCGGCCCGCCGAGCCCGGCGACGAGCTGGCGCAACGCCCGGTCGTTGACGTCCATGACGCGGCGCCAGGCGATGCGGCGCGGATCGATGCCGAGAGCATTGCCCCAATGGACGTGGTTGTCGACCATCGCCGCCAGCAGGTTGTGCGCGCTGGTAATGGCGTGAAAGTCGCCGGTGAAATGGAGGTTGATATCCTCCATCGGGATCACCTGCGCCCGGCCCCCGCCGGTCGCTCCGCCCTTCTGGCCGAAACAGGGCCCGAGCGAGGCCTCGCGCAGGCAGATCGCGACCCGGTGGCCGGTCCGCGCCAGAGCGTCTCCCAGGCCGATCGTCGTGGTGGTCTTGCCCTCGCCCGCGGGCGTCGGGTTGATCGCGGTCACCAGCACCAGCTTGCCGTCGCGGTTTCCCCCGAGGCTGTTGACGAACCCATCGGAAATCTTGGCCTTGTCGTGTCCGTAGGGAATGAGATGCTCGGCCGGGATATCGAGCTTTGCGGCGATCTCGGCGATGGGCTTGGCCCGCGTCTGCCGTGCGATCTCGATATCGGACTTGAATTCGACCATCCTGAATCCTTCGCGTACATCTCGTGGTGGCCCGAAGCATAGTGACGGCATCCGGCCGCGCCAACTATCGTGCGACCCGGTGAAAGCGCAACGGCAACCGCCAAGCCTGCAGTCGATGCCATCGTGCCGCACACCGGCGATGGATACGCTCGGTTACAATTTGAATTCCTAGACGCCTGGACTTGCCGGCGTGGCGCCGCGACCATACCGGCCAACCGCGATGGTCCAATCCGGCTGCCGGGCGAAAGTGGATGTCGAGATAGGCAGACCCGATCGGCTATCGAAGGACGCACGAGCGACGATGAGGACACTTTCCCGGCTATGGCACGAGCATCGACTGGCCTCGGTGGTGTTTCTCGCGGCGTTGGGCGTGGCCGTCTTCTTTGCCGTGCGGATCGTGGTGCTGTCGCTGTATTGGCACGCCTACTGGAGCGATCCGCGTCACATCGACCAGCCGTTGGAACCCTGGATGACCGTCGGCTACGTGGCGCATTCCTACGACGTTCCGCCGGACCGTCTGGCCGATGTCGTCGGGCTTCAGCACGGAGAGCGGCGCCGCCAGGGACGGCCGTTGACGCTTCGCGACATCGCTGACGACCGGGGGATCACCTTCGACGCCTTGAATGCCGAATTCGCCGCCGCTCTCGAACGACTGCGCGAGGCTCGACCGCATGAGCGATGAGCTGCTCGCCCTGGCCGTCTCGCACGGGGCGCCGCTGGTGATGGCCGTCGTTGCGGCGAGCTGCCTTGGCCTGCCGGTTCCTTCGTCTCTGCTGATGCTGGTGTCCGGCTCGCTGATCGGAGCCGGAGAGTTCGACCTGGGCACCATCGCGCTCGGCTGTCTCGCCGCGGCGGTTCTGGGCGACCAGATCGGGTTCTTCCTGGGACGGACCGTCGGCGGCTATCTGATCGCCTACCTCGTCAGGCACGAAAGCCTGCAAGAGCCGATCGAAAGGGCAAAGACGCTGGTCGGGAGCCGCGGCGGCCCCGGCGTGTTCTTCAGTCGCTGGCTGGCGAGCCCGCTTGGCCCATACGTCAATCTCATCGCCGGCAGCATGAGCATGCGATGGCTGCGGTTTACCGCGTTCGGGGTGGCGGGAGAGCTGGTCTGGGTCGCCCTCTATGTCGGCCTGGGGCTGGTCTTCGGCAACTACGTGAGCGAAATCGCCGAACTCGCGAGCAATGCCAGCGCCTTCATTGCGGCGGGCATCGTCGCGGCCGGACTTGGCCTCTATCTTTGGCGGTCAGCGCGCGGTCCCGAACACGGACATTGAATCGGCCCGGGCGATCGGATCACCCGGGCCGTCTTGCGTCCGCACGGTCATCGACGTGGGAGGGTCGTCGACTCCGGCCTATCGCGTCAGTCGTTGCATGAACCGCGGGTTGGGAGGAGGAAGCCCGACGGCTTACTGCTTGAACGACAACGTCTTTTTCTCACAAGAGTCTGGTGCGGACCTTACGCCGGTCCGCGGAGCCTCCCGGCTCATCCCTCTCCCATGGCGACAAGGCTGGCATTGCCGCCGGCCGCCGCCGTGTTCGTCGAGATCACCTGCTCGCGCGCGAACCGCGCGACGTAATTCGGCCCGCCGGCCTTCGGGCCGGTGCCGGACAGGCCCGAGCCGCCGAAGGGTTGCGAGCCGACGATGGCGCCGATGATGTTGCGGTTGACGTAGACGTTGCCGACGGTCACGCGCTCGCTGATCTTGCGGATCGTCTCGTCGATGCGGCTATGGATGCCGAGCGTCAGGCCATACCCCGTCGCCTCGATCGCCGCGCAGACCTTGTCGAGTTCGCCCGCCTTCCAGCGCACGACATGGAGAACCGGTCCGAACACCTCTCGGTCGAGCGCGCCCGGCCGGTCGAGTTCCACGATCTGCGGCGCAAACCAGTGGCCGGAGGCCGGAAGAACGGGCGGCAGAGAGCCGGAGAAGGCAACCGTCTGCTCCCGCCGCATCCGCGCGACGTGGTCCTGCAACATGGAGAGCTGGGTGGCGTCGATCACCGGCCCGATATCGGTCGCCGGATCCAATGGATCGCCCAACGCCAATTCGGCCGCAGCGCCGACGATCATCTCGATCATCCGGTCGGCCACATCGTCCTGGACGAAGAGCAGCCGCAGCGCCGAGCAGCGCTGGCCGGCCGAACGGAAGGCGGACGTCATGACGTCGTCGGCAACCTGCTCCGGCAGCGCGGTCGCATCGACGATCATGGCATTGATGCCGCCGGTTTCCGCAATCAACGGCGCGATCGGCGCATCGCGGGCGGCAAGCGACCGGTTGATGGCGAAGGCCGTTTCGGTGGATCCAGTGAAGGCGACGAGAGCCGTCGCCGGATGAGCGGTAAGCGCTGCTCCGGTCTCCCCGTCGCCCGGCGCCAGATAGAGCGTCTCCTTGCCGAAGCCGGCGCGATGCAGAATGTCGACGGCCGCCGCAGCGATCAGCGGCGTCTGCTCCGCCGGCTTGGCGATCACCACGTTGCCGGCCGCCAGCGCCGCCGCCACTTGGCCCGTAAAGATCGCCAGCGGAAAGTTCCAAGGCGAAATGGCGACGGCCACGCCGCGCGAACGATAGAGAAGCCGGTTTTCTTCTCCCGTCGGCCCCGGCATGGGGTGTGGGGCCGAGAACAGCCGCTCGGCCTCGCCCGCATAGAAGCGGCAGAAATCGACGGCCTCGCGCAATTCGGCAATGGCGTCGTCGATGGTCTTGCCGGCCTCCCGGGCAAGCAGCTTCAGGAGGCGGCCGCGATCGGCTTCCATCAGATCGGCCGCCTTGCGGAGCGCCGCCGCGCGCGCAGCGGCCGGCCAGCGGTCGGCCGCCTGCACCTGCCGTTTCGCCAAATCCACCAGCCGCCGCGCCTCGTCGGCGGACAACACGTGACTGGTTCCCAGGACCGAACCGTCGACGGGCGAGCGAACGTCGATGGGCGTACCGGCGATACCGGACGCGCCGCAGCGCGCGGTCAGCCCGACGATCTCACCCCGATCGCGTTCGGCAAGCAGTCCGGCCAATGCCTTGCGATCGCCGAACTCGACGCCCGTCGAATTCCTGCGATCGGGAAAGATCTCGAGCGGCAGGCTGATGTTGGGGTTGGCGGCCGGCTTGCCCGCCAGGATGTCCTGCGGATGCTTGAGCAGCGCCTCGACCGGCACGTCGTCGTCGCCGACCTGGGAAACGAAGGAGGAGTTCGCCCCATTCTCCAGAAGCCGCCGAACCAGATAGGCCAACAGGTCGCGATAGTTGCCAACGGGCGCATAGACCCGACATGGAACGGCCGTGCCCTCGTCAAGCAGCGTCTCGTAGAGCGATTCGCTCATGCCGTGCAGGCGCTGGAATTCGAAGCCGGTGAGGTCTCCGCCGGCCAGTTCCAGCACGGTGGCGACGGTGAGCGCATTGTGGGTCGCGAACTGGAGGTAGAGCCGGTCGCGCCGGTCGAGCATCGCCTTGGCGACCACCGTATAGCAAAGGTCGGTGGCGGCCTTGCGGGTGAATAGCGGGAAGCCGTCGATCCCGCGCTCCTGCGCGCGCTTGATCTCGGTGTCCCAGTAGGCGCCCTTCACCAGACGCACCATCATGCGGAGGCCGGCCGCCTCGGCCAGCCGGTCGATATGCTCGATCACGGCCGGAGCCCGCTTCTGGTAGGCCTGGACGGCGAGGCCGAAGCCGTCCCAGCCGGAAAAGTCGCTGCCTTTGACCACCGCGTCGATGACGTCGAGCGACAGCTCCAGCCGATCCGCCTCCTCGGCGTCGACCGTCAGGTTCAGTTGGTGGCGGCGGGCCTGCTCGGCGAGGCTGGCGAGGCGCGGCACCAGCTCCTGCATGACGCGGTCGTGCTTGACCGCGAGATAGCGCTGGTGCAGCGCCGAGAGCTTGACCGAGATGCCCGGCCGGCCCGGCAGCGGCGCTTTGCCGGCGCGCTGGCCGATCGCCTCGATGGCATGCGAATACGCCCGGAAGTGGCGCTCGGCATCCTCGGCCGTGCGCGCGCCCTCGCCGAGCATGTCGTAGGAATGGCGATAGCCTTTCTGCTCCAGCCCGCGGGCGCGGCCGAGCGCGTCCTCGATCGTTTCGGCCAGCACGAACTGGCGGCCCAGGAAACGCATGGCCTGGCGCGTCGCCGTGCGCACGGTGGGAGCCCCCAGCCGCTTGACCAGCGAGCGGATGACACCGCCCGGCGACTCTCCGGGACGGATTACGCGCGCGGTGACGCCGAGCGCCCAGGCCGAGGCGGCGACCAACAGCGGGTCGTCACGGCCGCGTTCGCGGGCCTCCCAGCCGCCGGCGCCGATCTTGTCCTCGATCAGGCGATCCTGGGTCGCCGGGTCGGGCACCCGCAAAAGCGCCTCGGCCAAGATCATCAGGGCGAGGCCTTCGCGCGTCGAGAGGCCGAACTCGCGCATAAAATCCTCGACCGCGCCGATCCCCTTCGCCTTCTTGCGGATGCCTTTGATCAGGGCGCCCGCGCGCGCCTCCACCGCCGCGCGGTCATAGGGAAGGCGTGCCGCCTGCCGCAGGAGGTTGGAGACGGCCTTCTCATCGCTCGGCGCATAGGGCGCGGCGAATGGGGGCGGCATTTCGGTCATGGGCAAACTCCTTGCTGGATCGCATGAAGGATAGCCACAGAGCCGGGTGAATTTCTCACCAAACTACGTCATAATCTTAGCGACTTACACGCCGGAACAAGGCTTTCTCCGCCGCAATGACAGAGCCTGATGAAAAAGACCGCAGAATCCTCCGGGAACTGCAAGGCAACGGCAGGCTGACCAATCTCGAGCTGTCCGAGCGCGTGCATCTGTCGCCGACGGCGACGGCCGAGCGCGTGAAACGCCTGACGCGCGACGGCTATATCCTGGGCTATGCCGCCCGGCTGTCGCCGGACAAGCTCGGCCGGGGGCTCATCGTGTTCGTCGAGGTGAAGCTGGAGCGCACCTCGAACGACGTTTTCGCCGACTTCGCGATGGCCGCCAAGGCCAATCCCGACATCATGGAATGCCATATGGTTGCGGGCGGCTTCGACTATCTGGTCAAGGCGCGGATCAAGGACATGGAGGCCTATCGTTCCTTCCTGTCGGACGCGATCCTGTCGATGCCCGGCGTGCGCGAGACCCACACCTATGCGGTGATGGAGGAAATCAAGAACACCGCTGCTATCGCGTTGTAGCGAACAAGGGCGCAACCGGCGCCCGCCGGGTCAGGCCGCGGCGTGGCGCTCGACGATCGCGGCATCCGGTGGCGGCAACCGGCCCTCTTCCACGGCGTGGCAAGCGACCGATGTCGCGGCGTGCTGGATCAGTTCGGGTCGCTCGGACCGGCAGCGATCGTTGGCGAGGGGGCAGCGCGGATTGAAGGAGCATCCCGGCGGCGGGTTGATCGGCGACGGCAGCTCGCCCGACAGGCGCTCGCGCTGGCCGCGACGGCCGGGTCGCGCGGCCGGCGTCGCCGCAAGCAGCGCCCGTGTATAGGGATGAAGCGCTTCAGCGTAGAGCGACTCGACCGGGGCGATTTCCACCGGGCGGCCGAGATACATCACCATGACCCGCGTCGCGACGTGCCGCACCACGGACAGGTCGTGGCTGATGAAGATGTAGGTCAACCCCAGCTCCGATTGCAGATCCGCGAGCAGGTTGAGAATCTGTGCCTGGATCGACACGTCGAGAGCCGAGACCGGCTCGTCGAGCACCAGGATCTTCGGCTGCAGCATGATCGCCCGAGCGATCGCGATGCGCTGGCGCTGGCCGCCTGAGAACATGTGCGGGTAGCGGTGATAGTGCTCGGGCCGCAGACCGACCTCGGCCAGGGTCTTCTCCGCCCGCGCCCGCCGCTCGGCTGCAGGCATGTCTGTGTTGATCTTCAAGGGCTCTTCGAGGATCGAGCCTACCTTCTGACGCGGATTGAGCGCGCCATAAGGGTTCTGGAAGACGATCTGAACGGTGGAGCGCAGCTTCTTCACGTCGGCGCCGCCCCGGTCGAGGCGGATGCCGTCGATCGTCAGCTCGCCCTCGGTCGGGATCTCGATCATGGTCAGCATGCGCGCCAAGGTGGACTTGCCGCAGCCGGACTCGCCTACGATCGCCAGGGTCTCGCCCTCTTCGACGACGAAGCTCGCCTCCTTGACGGCCTTCAGCGCCAGCGGCTTCTCGAACATGCCGCGTTTGAGCTCGTAGATCTGGCTCAGATTGTCGGCGGTGACGATCGCGCTCATCGGGCGTCTCCTGCTACGGCCATCGCCTCGTTGCCCGACGGCCTCGCCTCGGGCCGCCGCGGATCGGCGCCCACGGGATAGTGACAGAGCGCCTCGCCCAGTTCGGGGGGCTGGCGCGGCGGCACGATGGTCCGGCAGCGGTCGTCGGCCTTCGGACAGCGCGGGTTGAACAGACAGCCGTCGGGCCTATCGCCCTGCCCCGGCACGACGCCGGGAATGGTCGGCAGGCGCCCGCCCCGCGCCCGCTCCGGCATCGCAGCCAGCAGCGCCGAGGTGTAGGGGTGACGCGGCGTCTCGAACAGGCCGGCGACGCTCTGGCGCTCTACCTGCTGGCCGGCATACTGCACGACCACGCGCTCCGCCGTCTCGGCGATGACGCCCATGTCGTGGGTGATCAGCACCATGGCCATGCCGCGCTCGCGCTGGAGGTCGAGCAGAAGATCGAGGATCTGGGCCTGGATGGTGACGTCGAGCGCGGTGGTCGGCTCGTCGGCGATCAGCAGCTTCGGCTCGCAGGCGATCGCCATGGCGATCATCACGCGCTGGCTCATGCCGCCCGAGAGCTGATGCGGGAAGGCGTTCATGCGCCGCTCCGGCTCGGGAATGCCGACTTGGCGCAGGAGCTCGATGGTGCGGTCCCGCCGCTCCTTGCCGCGCAGCCCGAGATGGGTGCTCAGCGCCTCGCCGATCTGGAAGCCCGCCGTGAAACACGGATTGAGGCTGGCGATCGGCTCCTGAAAGATCATCGCGATCTCGCGGCCGATGATCCTGCGGCGCTCGCGCTCGCCCATGGCCAGCATGTCGCGGCCTTCGAAGGAGATCTGGTCCGCCGTTACCGTCGCGGTGTTCGGCAGCAGGCCCATAAGTCCCAGCATGGCGACCGACTTGCCGGACCCGGACTCGCCGACGATGCCGAGTACCTCCCCGGGATCGATGGTCATGTCGACGCCGTCCACGGCACGGAACGGCCCCGATGCGGTCTCGAAGGTGACGGAGAGATTGCGGATGGTCAGAAGGGACATGCTCTTCAAAGCCGATTTCTGATATCATACATCAAGGACGAGGAGTTCTGCATCATGACCAACGAATCCACCAAGCCTAAGCCTCCTAAACCCATCGCCGGCCCTACCGGTCCGCGTCCGATCTATTGAGGGCAATTTCCAGTTCCCTCTTCAGGGCATTGATCGCTTCGTGACCCAGTCGTCCGGCGTGCTCCTTAAGATGAAGGTAGTCCTTGATCATCTGGATCTTCTGCTCGTTACGCATGCTACGAAAGTCGCCTCCCCGGAGGTCCTCGGCGAAGTTCGCGATAACCTCCTGCTGGCGGTAGAAGAGAACCACAGGATCGATCACCCGCCGAGGCAGAACCGAGATCTCCGCCGAGATTGCCTCGAACAGCGATGGATGCGGTTCCCTAGGTATGAACGGTGAATAACCGTTGTTGGCCTGCATGCGCGACTCGACTTCCCCTATCAGATCGGCAGCGTCGTATTGGTCCAAATGATGGACGATGGACCGCACTTCCGCCAGGAGCGCCGTCTGAATATCGTCAATGCGTTCTTGGCGCCGTTGCCGGTCCAGGCCGCGTGCCGTCCGCCAGCTGACATACCAGCCTAGCGCCGCGATCAACGACGAGATCAGCGTCGCCGTTACGACCGGGCCAAGCCAGGTCCCCATCATCGGCCATCAGCTCCGCTTCATCTTCGGATCGAGCGCGTCGCGCAGGCCATCGCCGACGAGGTTGATGGCAAGTACGGTGACCAGGATGGCAACGCCGGGGAAGGTCACGACCCACCAGGCGCGCAGGATGAACTCGCGGGCCTCGGCCAGCATGGTGCCCCATTCCGGCGTCGGCGGCTGTGCGCCCATGCCGAGGAAGCCGAGCGCTGCGGCGTCGAGGATGGCGTTGGAGAAGGACAGCGTCGCCTGCACGATCAGCGGCCCCAGGCAGTTCGGCAGGATGGTGACGACCATCAGCCGAAGTGGGCTGGCGCCCACCACGCGGGCGGCCGTGACGTAGTCGCGCTGCTTTTCCGACATCACCGAGGCGCGGGTCAGGCGGACGAAATGCGGCTGCAGCACCAGGGCGATGGCGATCATCGCGTTGGTCAGGCCGGGGCCGAGGATCGCCACCAGCACCAGTGCCAGGAGCAACGACGGAAACGCCAGGATGACGTCCATGACGCGCATGATGACGGTGTCGACCCAGCCGCCGACATAGCCCGCGATCAGGCCGACGGCGATGCCCACGGTGACTGCGATGACGACGACGATGATGCCGATGAACAGCGAGTAGCGGGCTCCGAAGATGAGCCGCGAAAGAATGTCGCGGCCGACGGCGTCCGTTCCGAGAAGATAGGACAGATGACCGCCCTCTTCCCAAAACGGCGGCAGCAGCAGCGCGTCGCGGTTCTGCAGGACCGGCGAATGCGGCGCGATCAGTGGCGCAGCCAGCGCGATCAGCACGATCAGGCCGAACAGGACCAAGCCCAGAACGGCGCCCTTGTTCTCCGAGAAGTAGAACCAGAATTCGGCGAGCATCTGCCGCCGCACGCTCTTGGCCGGCGCGCGGTCGGGGATCGACTCGCCGATCCCCTCTTCCGCTTCCTGGGCCTGGATATGGCTCATCGCACCGACCTCTCTAGCGGACTCGGACGCGCGGATTGATCACGCCGTACAGCAGATCCACCACGAGGTTGACGAACATGATCACCATGGCGATCAGGAGAAGGCCGCCCTGCACCACCGGATAGTCGCGCTTGAACACGCTATCGACCATCCATTTGCCGATGCCGGGCCAGGAAAAGATGGTTTCGGTCAGGATGGCGCCGGCCATCAGCACGCCCACCTGCAGGCCGATCGTGGTGATCACCGGGATCAGCGCGTTGCGCAGCGCATGGATGCCGACCACTCGCGTGCGGGGCAGCCCCTTGGCCTTGGCGGTGCGCACATAATCCTCGCTCAGCACCTCCAGCATGGCCGATCGGGTCTGGCGCGCAATCACCGCGAGCGGAATGGTCGCCAGCACGATCGACGGCAGAATGAGGTGCGAGACGGCAGAGGTGAACGCTCCATCCTGGCCGGACAGAAGCGAGTCGATCAGCATGAAGCCGGTCACCTGCGGGAAGAAGTAGAGCAGCGAGATCCGCCCCGAGACCGGCGTCCAGCCGAGCACGCCCGAGAACAGAATGATGAGAAGCAGGCCCCACCAGAAGATCGGCATCGAATAGCCGACCAGGGCCGCCCCCATCACGCTTTGGTCGAACCATGAACCGCGCTTGACGGCGGCGAAGATCCCGGCCGGCACGCCCAGAACGGTGGCGACGATGATCGCGCAGAAGGAGAGTTCCAGGGTTGCGGGAAACAGCGTGAAGAACTCTCCCAGCACGCCGCGCTTGGTCACGATGGACGTGCCGAAATTGCCGTGCAGAAGGCCCCAGAGATAGTTCAGATATTGCATGACGATCGGCTGGTCGTAGCCGAGCGCGTGCATGATCGCCGCATGTCGCTCGGGCGACACCACGCGCTCGCCCGCCAGCATCTGGACGGGGTCGCCCGGCAGCAGCCGGATGAAAGCGAAGGCGACGATCGAGACGCCGATGAACGTCGGAATCAATACCGCTATGCGGGAGAGCAGGAACCTGGGCATCTGATCTCGTTTATTTTTATCGCTTGACGAGACGTCAAGCAGGAACACCTGTCGGTCTGTGCCGCAATTCTGGACTCTTTCGCAAGAGACGAGATGGCCCTTGTGGAAAAAACGGCAGAAGGCGCGTCGTCACGAGCTCGAAACCCTCGGAGACTTCGGCGAAGATTTCAATCACCGGCGCGATCCCACGCCCGATAATGCGAAAGAGGGGCGGACCGCTAGGTCCACCCCTCCCCAAGCCTTTTCGATGCAGCGTCGCTGCAACGGTCATTCCTCGATGTCGACGCCGTCGAAGCGGTGGTAGCCCAGCGGATCCTGGACGAAATTCTTCACCGTCGTGCGCATCGGCATGAACACCACCGAGTGGTCGATCGTGTTCCAGGGCGCCTCTTCCTTGAAGATCACCTGGGCCTGCTCATAGAGCTTGGCGCGCTCGGCCTGGCCGGATACCTCCTTGGCCTGCGAGACCAGCTTGTCGAACTCCTCGTTGCACCACTGGGCGCGGTTGTTACCGCCGACCGCGTCGCAGCCGAGCAGCGTGTCGAGGAAGTTGTCCGGGTCACCGTTGTCGCCGGTCCAGCCGAGCATCACGGCACCGTCGCGGTCCTTGTCCTTCGAACGCTCGAGATATTCGGCCCATTCGTAGGAGACGATCTCGGCGGTCACGCCGACCTTTTCCAGGTCGGCCTGCATCAGCTCGGCGGCGCGGCGTGCGTTGAGCATGTAGGGACGGCTCACCGGCATGGCCCACAGCTTCATCGAGAGATCCGTGACGCCGGCGTCCTCGAGCATCTTCTTGGCCGCGTCGGGATCGTAGGCATCGTCCTCGACGGCGTCGTTATAGGACCACATCGTCGGCGGGATCGGGTTCTTGGCGACGCTCGCCGCGCCCTGGAAGACCGCATCGACGATCGCCTGCTTGTTGATCGCCATGTTGAGGGCCTTGCGAACCTCGGGCTTGTCGAAGGGCGCCTGGGTCGTGTTGTAGGCGAGATAGGCGACGTTGAGCCCGTTCTGCTCCATCACGGTCAGATCGGAATTGCTCTTCATCGCCTCGACGTCGGCGGCATTCGGATAGGGGAAGATCTGGCACTCGTTGGCCTGCAGCTTCTGCAGCCGCACCGAGGCGTCGGTGGTGATGGCGAAGACGAGATCGTCGATCGGCTGCTTGCCGGCCCAGTAGTCGGGGTTGGCCTTGTAGCGGATGACCGCGTCCGGCTGGTAGGCGACGAACTGGAACGGCCCGGTTCCCAGCGGCTGCTGGTTCAAGAGGTCCATCTGGCCGTCGGCCTCGAGCTTGTCGGCGTATTCCTTCGACAT
Source organism: Consotaella aegiceratis (assembly GCF_036541425.1). Taxonomy (NCBI): domain Bacteria; kingdom Pseudomonadati; phylum Pseudomonadota; class Alphaproteobacteria; order Hyphomicrobiales; family Aurantimonadaceae; genus Consotaella; species Consotaella aegiceratis. Next base: position 121,246 of record NZ_JAZHFT010000009.1, on the reverse strand, counting down.
GATCGAGGCGAAGTCCATGGCGAGGTCGGCCAGGAACGGCGCTTCCGGACGGTTCAGCACGAACTTGACAGTCAGATCGTCGACCTTCTCGATCGACTTGATCAGGTCCGGAAAGCCCATGCCGTCGGAATACTCCCACGAGCCGCCGGCGACGTAGCTGTTCCAAGGGTTGTCGCTGCTCAGCTGCCGCTCGAAGGAGAAGATCACGTCGTCGGCGGTAAGATCGCGCGTCGGCGTGAAGAAGTCGGTGGTCTGGAACTTGGCGCCAGAGCGCAGCTTAAAGGTGTATTCGGTGCCGTCTTCCGAGACCTCCCACGACTCGGCCAAGCCCGGCTCGATTTCGGTCGATCCGTGCTTGAACTCGACAAGGCGGTTGTAGGCGGTGCGCGAAGCTGCGTCGAACGTCGTGCCGGCGGTATAAAGCGCCGGATCGAAGCCCTCGGGCGAGCCCTCGGAGCAATAGACCAGCGTCTTGGCCGAAGCGGTCGATCCGAGCGCCACGGTCAGCGCCGTCGCCGCCAGGAACTTCATCATTGTTTTCATATTGGAACATCTCCCCTGAGCGTTCGTGAGGGCACTCCTGCCCTCAGGAAGCGGCATCCCACATAATTTGCCGCCCCCATGCAAGCGCAAAGTGTGCCGAATTATTCGAAGACGATCCGCGGCTCACTGACGCGGTTAACGTCGCGTCGACCGATCTCCTCCGCCACCTTGCCCGCGATCTGACGGTAGATGGCCGCGTGGGGGCCGTCCGGCTCCACCGCCACAACCGGGCGTCCGGCATCGGAGTTTTCGCGGATCGTCATGTGCAGCGGCACCTCGCCGAGGAAGGGGACGCCGAGCCGCCTCGCCTCCGCCTCCGCGCCGCCATGGCCGAAAATATCGGACCGAGTGCCGCAGGAGGGGCAGAGGAAGTAGCTCATGTTCTCGATCACCCCCAGCACCGGCACGTCGACCTTGCGGAACATCGAGATGCCCTTGCGCGCGTCGAGAAGCGCCAGATCCTGCGGGGTGGACACGATGACGGCGCCGGTGAGCGGCACCTGCTGGGCCATGGTCAGCTGCGCATCGCCGGTGCCCGGCGGCATATCGACGACCAGCATGTCGAGATTGCCCCAGGCGACTTCGCGCAGCATCTGAGTAAGCGCCGACATGACCATCGGACCGCGCCAGATCATCGCCGTATCCTCGTCGACGAGCAGGCCGATCGACATGGCCTTGAGGCCGTAGGCCTCGCGGGGAGCCAACATCTCGCCGTCCGCTTCGGGCCGGCCTTGCAGGCCGAGAAGCCGGGGGATCGACGGGCCGTAGACGTCGGCATCGAGGATGCCGACCTTCATGCCGAGCTTGGCAAAGCCGAGGGCGAGATTGACCGCGGTGGTCGATTTGCCGACACCGCCCTTGCCGGACGCCACGGCGACGATGGACTGCACGCCGGGGATGCCCGGCTTGGCGCGCGGCGGCCGCGCCCGACCCGCGGGCGGCTGCTGGGACTGGACCGGAGGCGGCGGGTCGCCGGCGGCCCGTTCGGCGGTCAGCGCGACGATGGCCGACGTGATGCCGTCCAGCTCGGCAATACGCCGCTCCGCCTGCCGGCAGAACGGTTCGAACAGATCGGCCGCAGCCGCGGGGACGGTGAGAGAGAAGAAGGCCTTGCCGTCGGCGACGAAGATCTCGGACACCATGCCCCGCGACACGACATCACCGGCGCCATCAGGCGCCTCCATGGTCTGCAAGGTTTTCAGGATCTGATCGTGTGAGCTCTCAGGCACGGCAACTCTCCTGCTTCATCCGGCCGCCAGGCGACCGGCTTTCTCATCGTCCGCAATATGGCCTTTCGGTCTTCGCATCCAGATGCCGATAGACGATAGAGACGATAGGGTCTTTGACGACGCTATCATCCATTATGCCAGTTCCAGGGTTTTTGCAGGCGCATGCTTTGGCGTAGGGTCGGGACGACCGACCACGAGGAGACGCCCCATGACAGATGAACCCAAGGATGTGCTGCTCGCCATCGACGAGGACGCCCGCTTGCTGGCGCGCGTTCTGCTGCGCACCGCGCGCCACGCCGCCCTCGCCACCATCGAGGCGGAAACCGGCTACCCGCTGGCAAGCCGGACCGCGGTGGCGAGCGACGAGACCGGCGCGCCCCTCATTCTCGTCTCCAAGCTCGCGCCTCACAGCGGGGCGCTCGCGGCCGATCCCCGCTGCTCGTTCCTGTTCGGCGAGCCCGGCAAGGGCGATCCGCTCGCCCATCCGCGTCTGATGGTCACGGGGCACGCGCAGTTCATCGAGCGCGGCACGGACGTTCGCGAGAGGCTGCGCCGGCGGTTCCTGGCGCGCCATCCCAAATCGGCGACCTATATCGATTTCGGCGACTTCGATCTGGTTCGGATCGAGGTCGAACGCGCTCGCCTCAACGGAGGCTTTGCCCGCGCCTTCGCGCTGACGCCGGCGGATCTTTGCGAACCGGTCACGCCGGAGCTTCTCGCCGCCGAGCCGCGCGTCATCGACCATATGAACAGCGACCATCGCGACGCCATCGATACGCTCGCGGGGCATTTCCTGCGTTCGGGGGATCGTGGCTGGAGGTTGGCCACACTCGATCCGCGCGGCTTCGAAATGATGCTCGGCGACCGTCTGGAGCGCATCGAGTTCGACCGACCGGCCCGCGAGTCGTCTGACTATCGAGCATTCATCGTCGACTTGGTGGGACGGGCGGAACAGGCGTCCAGCGCCGACCGGCCCTAGCGCGGCCACGCGAGGCTGAAGAAGCGACCGCGCTTCAGCCTGGGAAAGGATTGGCGACAGTTAAGGGCCTTCATACCCGTCCGGGCAGGCTGCTCGAAACCGACCGCCGGCGGCATCGCGGTAGATGCAGAGGCCAGGATCGTCGGCGGCCTCGCCGATCAGACGATCGCCTGGAGCGACGCCTTTTTCCGGGATTTCTCCCTCCCGATAGCCGACGGCTTTGGCGCCTTGGAGCCCGAACACCGCACCGAACACCGTCGGCAATTCGCCGTTCTGGCACGCCGACAAGGGCAGCGAGGCTATCGATACCGCAGCGGCGACATGCAGCGACCGGGACCGGATGAAACTCGCCACCTGTCGGCGGCCATATCGAAACGCGCTTCTCATACGTGGTTATCTATCGCCTGTTCAAACAAAAACACCGCCGGCGCATGGCCGACGGTGCGAATCTGTCTGCTATGCTCCCTGATTCAGGGGCATTCGGCAACGTAGCGCTGACCCGTCCGCGGATCGCGATAGATGCAATCACCGCTCTGAGAGCGGCCGATCATGTTTCCTGCGATCGCGCCGCCTGCTGCGCCAATCGCGCCACCGATCAAAGCGCCTTCAGTCGGATTGCCGGATACGCCAGCACCGATCGCCGCGCCAGCCGCTCCGCCCACCAGGGCTCCCGTTCCGGTCGCACGATCCTCAGCGGTGCAGCCTGCGAAACCAAGGGTCAGGGCAGCGCACCCGACGATCATCAATCTCTTCATCCGAGAAGCCTCTCTCTACTGATATTTCGTCCCCGATGCGGTGAACGCATAAGCAGATGGAGCGTTCCATCCATTCGACCAGCGGTGTTTTGCCATTAAAACCGCCGGCGTCGACTCACCGCGAAGCGACAATCTGAGGCTCGCTCTCGACACTGACCATCAGGTGACCGTCGCGACTGATCTCCCATTCCACCGTTGCCGACTGCTGGAAAACTTCGGGATCGACCGCCTTGCAGGCGCCGTAGATGTGGTCGGCATCCGAGCCGCTCATGCGGATCTGGACGGGCAGATCAGCCTGGCACGTTTCGACGGATTCGTACGCGACGACCGGAACCGGAATTTCCGTGCAAACGGCGCCATTGCCGGAGCAACCGACAAGCAGCATGAATGCAGCAAACTGTTCCATTGGAAACCTCTCTTGTTACTGCAAGAAAGATTCTGGAGCAGGAATCGTTCCATCCGATTGCCAACGTTGCTTCTTTTCTGGGTGGCAACCGCCAAGCAAGAGACCGCAAAGAACCCGGTCGACATTGGCCGGCACAGCGAACCAGGACGGTATCGATACTTGAAGCTGGCTCGGCCGTATTTGGCTTATCGGTACGGTCGACCGTCTCGCTCAGTTTCGCTGCGAAGGCGGCACGTCGATCAGTTCGAACTGGGTCTCGGGAATGAGCAGCTTATACCGAATGCCTTCCGGCAGATATTCGAGCCGCGCCTCACCTCCCACGGCGTTGGGCACGATCCGCTCCAACGTGGAGGTGCCGAACCGGGCATCCCGGTCGCCCTTCACCCGTGGACCGTTCATCTCGACCCAGGTCAGATCGAGCACCCGATCGTCTCCCGTCTCGGTGAACTCGGCGCGGATGCGCACGCGGCCGCCGGGAACCGATAGCGAACCATAGGATGCCGCGTTGACCGCCAATTCGTGCAGGGCGAGCCCGACATGCAGGGAGGCCGTCGGCGACAGATAGACAGCCGGGCCTTCGAATTCGATCTGTTGCATGCCGTCCGGAGCGTAGCGCTCCACCTGCATGGTGACGAGACTGACCAGATCGGCACCCCGCCAATCGGCATCGGTGACGATGTCCTGCGAAGACGACAAAGACTGGATGCGGCCGCGAAACCGCACCAGGAATTCCGGAACGGTGACCGCATGACGCGCGGTCTGGCTCGCCAGGCTCTGGATGATGGCCAGAAGGTTCTTGGAGCGATGCGAGAGTTCGCGAAGCAGTGTCTTCAGCGTCTCCTCGCGGCGCTTCTGCTCGGTGATCTCCATCGACGTGCCGATGAGCCCGAGAACTTCGCCGGAATCGTTACGATCCACATCGACGCGAATGTCGAACCATCGCAATGAGGATCCCACCGTGATCGCCAGTTCGAAGCGCGCCGGGCGCTGGCCGCGAAGCACTTCTTCCTTCACCAGAATCGCCTTCTCGGCGGCCGACGAACTCAGCAAATCGGTGTCGGATTTCCCGACGACGTCGCCCGGAAGCCACGAGTCGCCCGGATTGAACACCCAGCTGTAATGCAGGTCGAGATCCTGGGCAAACACCGCCAAGTCAGTGTTGGCGAGCGCCTTCAGGGTCTTCCGCGCAACCATACAAACGCTCGCAATCGAGGATACATCAGGCGTACACTTCTGCGTTATCGCGGTCAAAGATCCGGTGCGGTATCCGCTCCGTACCTATCCGATTTTGCAAGATGACCCCGGCCCATACAGACCGGGTGCTCTCCCCCTCAGAGAACCTGAGAAGCGAGTTCAGCAATGAACTTGCAAAGAACGAGAGGCTTCGACCAAAGTTCCTGAAAGACAACACAAATCTATAAGTCTGTGGCCTCGCCGCGATGGCCTTTGGTGACCACGGGCCGTCAGGCGACCCGCGATCGATGCGCGTCATTGGCGATCGGCCGCTAGGCCGCCGCCTTGTTGTGGGAATTGAAGAACAGAGCCTGACTGATCAGCGCCTTCACCATGTCCGGATTGAAGGGCTTGGTGACGAGAAAGGTCGGCTCCGGGCGTTCGCCGGTGAGCAGCCGCTCCGGAAACGCGGTGATGAAGATCACCGGAACCGACACCTGCGCCAGAATGTCGTTGACCGCATCGATGCCCGAGCTGCCGTCCGCCAGCTGGATATCGGCCAGCACCATGCCGGGCTGCTGCGCCTCGAACAGCTGCAGGGCCTCTTTCTGGGTGCGCGCGATACCGGTGACGGTATGACCGAGACTTTCCACCATCTGCTCGATGTCCATCGCGATCAGCGGCTCGTCCTCGATGATCATGATGCTCGTGGACATCTGCCGGCCGATGTCGGCGCTCGCCTGATCGATCAGCGTGGAAAATTCGCCGTCGTCGACTTCCAGGATCGACGCCGCCTCGGCCGTGGTGAATCCCTCGACCGCGACCAACAGAAATGCCTGGCGCGGCAACGGCGCGATCGCCTTCAGATTGCGCGAGGTACGCTCTTCCCATGCGGAGATCGGAGCATCTTCGCGAATGTTGACGTCGAGCGACTGCCACAGGGAGGAGAACAGCTGATAGAGAGAGATGCGCGGATTCTGCTCGGAGTCGAACAAACTGGGATCGGCGATAAGCGCCTCGAGAACGGCGGCGACATAGGCATCCCCACTCGCCTGAGATCCGGTGAGAGCACGGGCATAACGCCGCAGGTAAGGGATATGCGGCGCTATGCGTGATGACATCGACATGAATATTCCCCTCGTGTCGACAACGACAAATGGCGTCGCGCTGGCGCAGCACGACTCAACCGGTTGAAATGGCACGGCGACGATAAAGTTCCAGACACACGGAACCTTCGCACCGGATGGGTGATTAACATAGGCGTGCTCAGCGAAGAGGCGAGACCGCGCTGCTGTTTTGAGTTGATATCCCTAAAGGGGTTGCGGATCGCAAATGCCTTCACATGTACTGCATACAAACGACGTGTCCGGCGCTTGGCACAAAGAGACGCCGCGTATCGCGGCCGGCGGGGAGTTGGCGGGAAGGCGAATGGACGACCGAGAACGTGAGGAAGAGGCCTTGCAGATGGCGCCTGCTGAACGAGGTTCAGAGCCTCTCGAATTGGGACCCAATACCGCCATCGGCCGTAGGCTCAAGGCGTACTACGAGGATGTCGCGAGCGAACCGATTCCGGACCGTTTTCTGACACTTCTCGATGCCTTGGATGCCGCCGAACTGGCCTCGAAGCGTTCCAGCTGAGAGGAGTCGTCATGACCGATGAAGCGACCGATTTCCGTCGGGAACTGATTTCTATCATCCCGAATCTGCGCGCCTTCGCGGCGTCGCTGGCCGGTTCGTTCGACCGGGCGGACGACCTCGTTCAAGAGACGCTTGTCAAGGCTTGGGACAAGCAGCACACGTTCCAGCCCGGGACCAACCTCAAGGCTTGGCTTTTCACGATCCTGCGCAACGAGTTCTACACCCAGATGCGTAAAAAGGGTCGCGAGGTGCAGGATGTCGACGGCATCCATGCCATGCAGCTCGCCGGGCATCCGGAGCAGCAGGGGCATTTGGACCTGCAGGATTTCCGAAAGGCGCTCGACCAGCTTCCCGACGACCAGCGCGAAGCCCTGATTCTGATTGGAGCGTCCGGCTTTTCTTACGAGGAAGCAGCGGTGATCTGCGATTGCGCCGTGGGAACCATCAAGAGCCGCGTTTCGCGCGCTCGCACGCGTTTGGCGGACCTGTTGAATCTCGAGGGCGACGGCGAATATGGCCCCGACTCGGTCTCTTCGCAGATCATCGGCGTCGCACCTGCCGCTTGAACGCCGTTCGGAACCGGTAAGGGAATAATCACGTTTCCGCCGATGACATCCACATGGCGCTTGTAGCGGGTGGAGCCGCCCGGCAAAGTGTTTCCAGTATCAAGGGGGTTTTCCATGCCATCCGATCCCATTTCGCACGATCTCGGTTCCACGCCGGCCGGCGGCAGTTCGGCTGCTGCGGACGATCGTCTCGAGGCTCAGGTCGCGCGTCTGCGGGAAGACGTCGCGGGCGTCGCCGACGCGCTCCGGAGCCTGGCCGGCGAGCGCGCCGAGGACGCCAAACGGCAGGCTTATGCATTGCGCGACGACGTTCGCCAGCGTGGCGAGCGGTACGTGCGCCAGGCTCAGGATGCGGCGTCCGAACTCGAAGAGCAGATTAGCGAGCGCGTTCGGGCGGAGCCGATCAAGAGCGTTCTGATCGCCGCTGCCGCCGGTTACCTCTACGCTCGGCTTTTTCGACGCTAAGCATGATCACCCAGGTTCTGACCGGCCTCGCCATCGGCGAGCTCCGCGCCTACGTGGCGCGCCTGAAGCGCCTTGCCATTCTCTACGCGATGCTGGCGCTGTTCGCGTTGGGCATGGTCTTCTTCCTGGTGCTCGCGCTCTACCTCTGGGTCGCGTCCGAATACGGGCCGCTCTGGGCTGCGCTGGGCTTCGCGGGCGGCTGGCTAGTATTGATCCTCATCACCTATATCTTCGTGTTGGTGACGCGCCGCCGAGCGCGGCGTGAAAACGCCGGACGGCTGCAACGCGATCTCAATTCGCTTGCGGGTGTCGCTGCCTTGTCGACGGCATCGCGCGCAGCGGGAGCCGCTAGAAACCGCAAGGGGTTGATCTTGGTCCCGGCCGCAGCCGCGGGGGCATTCGCGGCGTATCGGCTGTTGAGGAATCGGCGCCAATCCTAGGTCGCAACTCGATGGGCGAACCCGCGTTGTCTTAGGACATCGCAGGGAGGCGCCGCCTTCGAGCGGCGGGGATCGCCATGATCAATGTCGACCACAAGACCTGGGTTCTGATCGCCGATGGCGAAAAGGCCCTGTTCGTCGAAAATGCCGGTCATCGCAACAAACCCGACTTTCGGGTCCGCGCCATTGAGGTGCATGAAAATCCTCCGGCGCGGGACCAGGCCGCGGATCGGCCCGGCCGCCTAGGCGATTCGGGCGGCCCGCACCGCTCGGCGGTGGAGGAGACGGACTGGCATCTGATCGAAAAGGAACGCTTCGCCAAGGATCTGGCGGGCATCCTCTACAAGATGGTGCACGCCAAGCGCTTCGAAAAGCTCGTCATCGTCGCGCCGCCGCAGGTTCTCGGGGCGTTGCGCAAGGATATGCACAAGGAAGTGCAGGCCGTTCTTCAGGCCGAAGTGCCGAAGACGCTCACCAATCAACCGATGGACCGGATCGAGCGGTTGCTGTCCTGAGCCGAGCCTTTGGGCTTGCACCAAATCGATACGAGAGGATTCACCATGTCACGGCTCAATCCAGAAGAAGCCCGCCAGGGCAAAAAGGGAACGCCGATCCTCATCATCCTGGTCGTCGCATTGGCGCTGATGGCGCTGGGCTTCATCGGCATGGGCATCTATGGCTGGGTCATGCCGGACGAGGATTTGGGCACAGGCGTGACGTCGGACGCCGACACCGCACCGGCCGCCACGAGCAGCGATGGCGAGACAGAGGTGACGCCCGCGGAATCTCGCGAAACACCGGGCGCCGCGCCCGAAACGGCGAACTAAAAAGGGCTGGTCGGGCGATGCGGCCCGAAGCGGCATAGGAAGGAGCTTCAATGGCAAACAAAGAAACTGGCGAGCGCCCTGGGGGTGCTGTCGCGCCGCAGATGGCGATCGACCCTCTGAACATCGATCGCCCGCTGACCGAAGAGCATGTTCGCGCCGCAGTCGCCGAACCCGGCGTCGCGCCGGCCGACCGTCGCGCGAGGCTCGAAGCGATGGCGCGCGTCGCCGCCGAGCAGCGCGAACCTCACATCGAAGACAGCGAGTTGAGCCTGCTCGAATTGCAGATCCGCGAGGCGTTGGCGCTGGTGGCCGAAGGAGGCCACGCCTACGACAACGCCGATCCCTTCGCCTTGGAGGGCGACCCCTCGAAAGACGACCTAGGCAGCTGACCGGCGCCGGCCGCCGCAGCCTGTCCCAGTCATCGGCACCGGTGGCCGCTTCGCTATGCCGACGATTGCCGCCTAGCGCCCAGGCAAGAATCAGCCCTTAGACGGCGGCTCTTCCGCCGTCGGGGGAACCGGGGCGTGGTAATCCGCGTCAGAAGGGACCAGGACGCGAAGCTGGCGCGGCAGCGTCTTCACCACCGTGCGCGGCTCGAGATCGCAGAGTTCGCCATCGAGCACCGCCCGCTTGTGTCGGGTCCGGCCGGAAAAATGAACCGTCACGCTCTGGGCGGTATGGACCTCCAGCGCCGGGTTGCGCCGCCAAGTGCCGAGGAGAATGTCCATGGCGAGCTTGGCGACCGTCGGCGGATTGCGCGACTTGCAGATATAGACGCCGAGCGCCCCGCCTTGCGGATTGTCGGCAAACGGCATGTGGCCGTCGCCGTAAAGGTTATTCGAGACCGCGACCGCCGGGGTCTTGATCCGCTGCGACACACCATCGATTTCGATCTCCAGTTCGATGGCCGGAAGCCTCTGCAGGACCATCAAGGTCGCGCGGATCGAGGCGAGAATCTTGCCGTACCGCGAGCCGTAGTTGATCCGCTCGCGGATCCGCACCAGACGCGCGTGCAGTCCCACGGCGAACTGATGAACGAAGGGCTGGCCGTTGGCCATGCCGATATCGACGTCGACCACTCGGCCGGCCGCCAGCGCGGCCACGGCGGCATTCAGGTCCAGCGGGATCTGCAGCGACCGGGCGAACAGATTCATCGTCCCCGCAGGCAGAATTCCGAGCGCCGTTCGCCGCCCTTCCAGAGCTGCGGCTGCCGAGGAAACCGTTCCGTCGCCGCCGCCGACGATCAGCACGTCGACGGCTTCGCGCCGTGCGGCGGCCTCGATCGCCTCGGCCAGCGCGGCGCCGTCGAGAACCTCGACGCTCACCTCGTGGCCATGGAGCGCGAATTCGGCTTTGACGAAATCCGCCAGCCAATCGAGATCCGTCGTCTTGAGGGTTCCGCCGTGGCGATTGAGGATAACGTGAATCTGCATGAAGGCTCTCGATTGTGGATCGGCGGACCGTGCCCCGGATAATCTATGGCGCGCGGCGTCAAGGAAAGGTCGCCTTAACGGTGCGGCTAACGGTCGATCGGTCGCATGCGGACGGACATATGCCGAGGAACCAGCCCGCAGCCTTGCCGTTGAAGCAAAGCCGAGGCCGCTGCCGGCGGCAGTTCTTGCGTCAACGAAGGAGATCTAACCTTGATCAAGTGGATCGTCATTTTGCTCATCGTCGCGGCCATCGCCAGCCTGCTCGGGTTCGGCGGCGTGGCGAGCGCCTCAGCCAATCTCGCCAAGATTCTGATCTTCATTGTGCTCGTGGGACTGCTGCTGATGCTGGTTTTCGGCATGTTGGTCTTTGCCTAGCTCGCGAATTCGTCGCCTCCCTTGTCGGGCGTGAGTGACCGACGGAACCGGAATGATTTGGCGAAGCCGCCTCGTTACTCGGAACCGATCGCGCCGAATGGGAGTTAAACACCCCGAAGCCACTATTTGCCGTCTGCGTTTCGCACGGCGAGAACGAACAACAAGGGAATTTGGACTATGATCCGTACGCTTATGGCCACGACTGCTATGGCCACCGTCATCGCAACGGGTGCCTTTGCGCAGGACGCAACATCCAACACCACCCAGAAACAGGAGCCGGTTGCCGCTGCGCCCGCAGCAGGCGCTCAGGGTACCATGCAGGCTGATCAGCAACAGGCTGCGATGAGTGGTGACTATCTCCAGAACCTGTCGCAGGACCAGTATCTCGCCAGCAATCTGAGCGATCAGACGCTCTATATGAGCGACGCCGAGGACGCCGAGAGCGCCGGTGAGATCCAGAACCTTCTCCTCGATGACCAGGGTCAGGTCGTCGCCGCCATCGTGCAGACGGACGACGCTCTCGGCGACGAGTCCCGGGTGATCGCCATTCCGTTCGATCAGATTTCGTGGAGCCTCGACGAAGACAACGACGTGCGCGCCGTTCTGAGCGCCAGCGCCGATGATCTGAAGCAGGCTCCGGCGTTCACCACGCCCGAGCAGCAGGCTGCGATGGAGCAGCAGACGGCCACGGGCACGGCCGGCACGGGCATGGGCACCGCCGGTACGGGCACCGACATGGCTGCGGCGCCGGCTCCGGCCACCGATGCGTCCGGCGCGAACACCTCCACCGACATGGCGGCGGCCCCGGCCTCCGACGACACTGCCGCCGAGGGCACGTCGACCGATATGGCCGCTGCCACCGGCAGCTCGGACACCGCGGCTGAGACCGGCACCGAAACCGAAATGGCCTCCAACGACGAATATCCGGCGACCGTCGGCTCGAATCAGTGGTTGAGCAAGAACGTGATCGGTACGGACGTGCATTCGGGCCCGTCCGAGGATGCCGATTCGATCGGTGACATCAATGACCTCGTGGTCGCTTCCTCCGGCAAGGTGGACGCTGCGGTCCTGGGCGTCGGCGGCTTCCTGGGCATCGGTGAGAAGGACGTCGCGGTGCCGTTTGGCCAGTTCGACTTCTCGCGCAACGAGGACAATGAGGTGACCGCTGTCCTTCAGGCCAGCAAGGAAGACCTCGAGGCCGCGCCGGAGTTCGATTCCTCGCGTCCGGACAACGGCGACATGATGGCCTCGGACGATACCGGCGCCGATCAGGATCTGCAGAACCAGGATGTGGCGGCGACCGCTCCCGCGGACACCGAGACGACCGACACCAACGACCAGCAGATGGCTGCCGCTCCGGCCGACAACGCGGCGGGAACGGCTCAGACCGACGACCAGCAGATGGCCGCCGCGCCTGCGGACAATGCAGCCGGCTCGACGGATGATCAGCAGATGGCCGCCGCTCCGGCTGGCACGGCGACGGGCAACGCCGCCGACAGCACCAACGCCGCCGGCACCGAGGTTGCAGCCGTTCCGGCTACTGACGACAATGCCGAGATGGACACCGCCTCGACGGGCGGCTCCATGCAGCCTTCGCTGAGCCCGGTCACCGGATCGCAGCTGTCCGCCGACGATCTGATGGGCACCACGGTCTACGGTCCCAATGACGAAAGCATCGGTTCGGTCGGCGATATCGCTCTGACGGCCGAAGGCGGGGTCGACGCGATCATCGTCGATGTTGGCGGCTTCCTCGGCATCGGTGCGAAGCCGGTTGCCCTCGCCATGGACAACATCCAGTTCATGCGCGACGACAGCGGCTCGCTGTATCTCTACACGCAGTTCACCGAGGATCAGCTCGAGAACGCGCCGGAGTACAACCAGGATACCTACGCCGAGAGCCGCGACAGCATGCGGGTCCAGTCGGCTGGCGAGCAGTCGACCACCACGACCAAATAATACTGCGCTTAACCGGTCAAAACTTTGCGAAAAGGCCCGCTTCGGCGGGCCTTTTCCGTATTTTAAGCCATCTTTTCGGGGCACTCTGACGAGCGTACAAATTAATACACTTTTGCAGACTGATCTTGGATAGAGTGCAGCCTCCGGCCCCTCGCGCGGAGGCCCGATCAGATGAGCACCTATGGCTTTTGTGAAGCAACTCGCCGTCACCTTCGTGGTGCTTTTGATCGCTGGCGCGATCTGGCTGCGTCTCGACGCTCGACCTGGACAATACATTCTCGATCACAATCCCGGCCTGCCGTCGGCGCTACGTGATCTGATCGCCTCGATTTCTCCTGACGACGAGCCCGAACAGGCATCCCGACCCTCGGACGCCGGCAGCGAAAAGACCGCGTCCCGTGCTCCGCGAGGCTCTGGCGGCGGTGGTCGCTTCGGCGGCGGTGGTCCCGTCCTTGTCGTCGTCGACCAGGTGACGCAGGCCACGACGCGCAATCGCTTGCGGGCGATCGGATCCGGCGAGGCGCAACGGTCGGTTTCCGTCTATCCCGACGTCAGCGGGTTCGTGCGGGAGGTTCTGTTCTCGTCGGGTGACGAGGTGGAAGCAGGAGACATCCTCGCCTCCCTGGAAAACGACACCGAGGCGTTGGCGCTCGATCGGGCACGGATCGCCGTCGATGCCGCCGAGGGCAAGCTGACGCGCTACCGCCGGCTGGAAGCGAGCCGCGCCACCACGACCGTCGAGGTGGCCGACGTCGAACGCGAACTGGAAAACGCCAAGCTCGATCTACGCGCGGCGGAAATCGCGCTGGAGAAGCGCAGCGTCCGCGCGCCCATCGCTGGCCGGGTCGGTATTGCCGACATCGATACGGGTGATCTGGTGAGCAGCCAGACGCTGATTGCCACGATCGACGACCGCTCCAAGCTAAAGGTCGTCTTCTACGTGCCCGAGGGGTTCGTGCCCGGGCTCGCGATCGGCCAGGAGGTCCAGGCCGTCAGCGTCGCCAACCCGGCCTCGGTCTACCACGGCGAGGTGAGTGCCATCGACAGTCGCCTCGACCAGGCAAGCCGCACCATGCGGGTTCAGGCGACCATCGACAATCCCAATGACGAGTTGCGCCCCGGCATGTCGTTCGCGCTGACGCTGCTGTTTCCCGGCGCCGACTATCTGTCCGTCGACCCGCTGGCGATCCAGTGGGAGCGGGCCGGGCCGTTCATCTGGAAGATCGCTGGAGACGAACCCGTCAAATCACCGGTCCGCATCATTGAACGCAACGTCGACCGGGTGCTGATTTCGGCCGACGAGATTGCCCTCGGCGATCTCGTGGTCATCGAGGGCCAGCAGTCGATCCGGCCCGGCGCCAAGGTCACCGTCCAGCACACCGCGCCGGGAGAGGCTCCCACTGATGCCTCTCCACCGGCAGAGGCCGGCTCGTCTCCTGCCGAGGCCTCGTCCGCCGACGACGGCCGCCGCGCCGCCATCATATCCAGCGCCCATGCCGCTGTGCCCGCCTCCTTCGGCGACACGCCGGCAGCCGGCCGCCGACCCAGCAGCGGACACCCGGCTGCGGCCGCTCGATGAGCAGCCATTCGAAGCCCTCGGCGCTGACTGCCTTCACGAGCCTGTTCATCCGCAGGCCGGTGCTGACCATCGTGGTCAACATGCTGATCGTCGTGGCGGGCCTGGCGGCGCTGAATGCCGTGGAAGTACGCGAGCTGCCCAATGTGGATCGGCCCGTTATCTCGATTTCGACCGATCTCGACGGCGCCGCACCGGAAGCCATCGACCGCCAGGTCACGAGCGTCATCGAGAGCGCCGTCGCCCGCGTCACCGGGATCTCGTCGATTTCTTCGCGATCGCGCTTCGGCGACAGCCGCGTCACGGCCGAATTCACCGATTCGACCGACCTCAACGTTGCGGCGAGCGACATTCGCGACGCCGTCGGTCGGGTGCGCAACCAGCTTCCCGACGGCGCCGAAGAACCGCGCATCGTCAAGGCCGACGCCGACGCCGACGCCATCATGCGCCTGGCGGTGTTCGCGCCCGACATGCGGGTCGAGGACCTGACGACCCTGGTCGACGACCGGATCACAGACCGCCTCGCTGCGGTGGAGGGGGTGGCCGACGTCCAGGTCTACGGCGACCGCGAAAAGCTGATCTATGTCGACATCGACCCGGATCGGCTGGCGACGCGCGGACTGACCCTCGCCGACGTCTCGGATGCCCTGTCGACGGTGGCGATGGACGTGCCGGCGGGCTCGCTCGCCTCGCCGACCCAGGATCTGGTGGTGCGGGCCAATGCCTATGTCACCGAACCGGCCGATTTCGAGGCGATCGCCCTCAATGCGCGCACCCGGCTGGGCGACGTCGCCAGTGTGCGCTTCGGCCCCGACGAGGCGGCCTCGCAACTTCGGGTCAACGGCAAGACCGGCATCGGCCTCGGCATCGTGCGCCAGGCCGGCTCATCGACGCTCGACATCTCCGAGGGTGTGCGCGCCGCCGTGGCCGAACTCAATCAAAGCCTGCCGGACGGCGTCAACGTACAGGTGACCAGCGACGACGCGACTTTCATCAACGGGGCGATCAGCGAGGTCGTGCGCTCGCTGATCCTGGCGGTGATCATCGTCGTCGTCATCATCTACGTCTTCCTGCTGAACGTAAGGGCGACGCTGATCCCGGCAGTCACGATGCCGGTCGCGCTGATCGGCGTGGTCGCCTTCATCTATCTCGCCGGCTTTTCGATCAACATCCTGACGCTGCTCGCGATCGTGCTGGCGACCGGCATGGTGGTGGACGACGCCATCGTGGTGCTCGAAAACATCGTCCGGCGCCGCAACATGGGCGCCAAGCCGCAGGCGGCCGCCGTGATCGGCACTCGGGAGGTGTTTTTCGCGGTGATCTCGACCACCGCGACGCTCGCCGCCGTCTTCGTGCCGATCTCCTTCCTGCCGGGACAGGCCGGCGGCCTGTTCCGCGAATTCGGTTTCGTCCTGGCGATCGCCGTCACCATCTCCTCCTTCATCGCGCTGACTCTGTGCCCGATGCTCGCCTCCAAGCTCCTGAAGGAGCACGAGCACGAGCGCAAACCGGGGCCGTTCGCGCGCGGCATGGGATGGGCCGGCGGGCGACTGGCCGACATCTATGGCGGGATTCTCCGCTTTTGCCTTGCCTTTCCGCTGCTCGTCGTGATCGTGGCCGGCATCGTCGCCTTCGTCGCCTGGATCGGCTTCCAGGCCCTGCCACGCGAGCTGACGCCGCCGGAGGATCGGGCGGTCGCGCTGATGCGCATCAGCGCGCCGCAGAGCGCCAGCCTCGACTACACCAACATGCAGGTGCGCAAGGTGGAGCGGATTCTCCTGCCCTATGTCGACAGCGGTGAAGCCACCAGCATCTTCGCCATCTCCGGCATGGGCGGCAGTTCGAACTCCGCTTTCGTGGTGCTGACGCTGGCCGACTGGGAGGTGCGGGCCCGCAGCCAGCAGGAGATCGTCTCCGAGATCAACACCAAGATGGGCCAGGTACCCGGAGTGCGCACCTTCGCCATGCAGCCCAACTCGCTCGGCATCCGCGGCGGCGGCAACGGCCTGCAGTTCGCCGTCGCCGGCACCAACTACGACGAGATTTCGGCCGCGGCCGAAAAGCTGAAGGAGGCGATGGAGGCCGACGGTCGCTGGGGCAGCGTGCGCCTGTCCAACGACGCGAGCCAGCCGCAGCTTTCCATCGTCATCGACCGCGAGCGCGCCTCCGACCTCGGCATCGCCATCGACGGCCTCGCCACCGCCATGCAGGCGCTGCTCGACGGCCGAGAGATCGGCACGACCTATATCGACGACGATTCGGTGCCGATCCGCCTCGTCTCCACCAGCGACCCGATCAACGATCCGGGCGATCTCGCCAACATCTTCCTGAAGGCGAGCGACGGGCGCATCGTACCGATGTCGACCATCGCGACGACCGAGGAGCGCGCCATCGCGCCGACGCTGACGCGCGAGAACCAGTCGCGCGCCGTGTCGCTGTCGGCCGACCTGCCGGCCGGCACGGCGATCCAGGATGCCTGGACGGAGCTCCAGGCGTTCGCCGCGCAGACGCTGCCGCCGGGCATGCGGCTGGTGCCGCTCGCCGAGGCGGCGACGCTCAACGCGACGTCGAACGGGCTCGCCGTCACCTTCGGCTTTGCCGTGGTCATCATCCTGCTCGTGCTCGCCGCACAGTTCGAAAGCTTCGTCTCCGCCTTCATCATCATGGCGACGGTGCCCTTCGGCCTCGCCTGCGCGGTGTTCGCGCTGCAGCTCACCGGCCAGAGCCTCAACCTCTACAGCCAGATCGGCCTGGTCCTGCTGGTCGGCATCATGGCCAAGAACGGCATCCTGATCGTCGAGTTCGCCAACCAGCTGCGCGATCGCGGCGCCAGCGTGCGCGAGGCGGTCGAGCAGGCCTCGATGATCCGGCTGAGGCCGGTGATGATGACGATGATCTCCACCGTGCTCGGCGGCTTGCCGCTGGTGCTCGCCGCCGGAGCCGGCGCCGAGGCGCGCATCGCGCTCGGCTACGTCATGGTCGGCGGCCTGGGTCTCGCCACCATCGCCACCCTGTTCCTGACGCCGGTCGCCTATCTGGCGCTGGCGCGCTTCTCCAGCCCGCACGCCGAAAAGCAGGCCCGCCTCGACCGCGAGCTGGCCGAGGCCGAGCACGTCATCGACGAGGAGGAGGAAGAGGACGAGGCGGCGCGCACCGCCGCAGCCGAGGGTGCGACGCCGGCTTCAATCTGACCGCCGTTTCCCCTACATAGGCGCGATGGCACCCCCTCCCCTGCTGCGCCTCGACGCGGTTCGTCTCACCTTCGGCGGCACGCCTCTTCTGGCTGGCGTCGAGCTCAACGTCCTCCCCGGCGATCGCATCGCGCTGGTCGGCCGCAACGGCTCCGGCAAGTCGACGCTCCTGAAGATCGCCGCCGGCCTGGTCGAGCCGGACGGCGGCGAGGTGTTTCGCCAGCCGCAGGCGACGATCCGCTATCTCGCCCAGGAGCCGGACTTCGGTGCGGCGGAAACGGTGGAGAGCTACGTCGGCGGCGGGCTCGGCCCGGCCGACGATCCCTACCGGGTCGCCTTCACCATCGAGGCGCTGGGGCTCGACCCGCACGCGCGAACCGGCGATCTCTCCGGCGGCGAGGCGCGCCGCGCGGCGCTGGCCCGCGTGCTGGCGCCGGAGCCCGACATCCTGCTCCTCGACGAGCCGACCAACCATCTCGACCTGCCGACGATCGAGTGGCTGGAGGACGAGATCCGCGGCCTGAAGAGCGCGCTGGTGGTGATCAGCCACGACCGCCGTTTCCTCGACAACACCACCGGCGCCACGGTCTGGCTCGACCGCGGCACCGCGCGCCGTCTCGACCAGGGCTTTTCGGCCTTCGAGGAGTGGCGCGACAAGCTGCTCGAGGAGGAGGAGCGCGACCTCCAGAAGCTCGACCGCAAAATCGTGCGCGAGGAGCACTGGCTGCGCTACGGCGTCACCGCCCGGCGCACCCGCAACCAGCGGCGCCTGGGAGAGCTCAACGCCATGCGCGCCGAACGCCGCAACGCGCGCCGCGCCGTCGGCACGGTCGAGATGGCGGCCGGCGAGACGGCGCAGTCCGGCAAGCTGGTGATCGAGGCCAAGGGCCTCGCCAAGGCCTATGGCGAGCGCACGCTGATCAGGGGCTTCTCCACGCGCATCCTGCGCGGCGATCGCGTCGGCCTAGTCGGACCGAACGGCGCCGGCAAGACGACGCTCCTGAAGATGCTGATCGGCGCGCTCGATCCCGACGAGGGCACGGTGCGCATCGGCGCCAATGTCGAGCTCGCCTTCCTCGACCAGAAGCGCGCCGCGCTGAAGGACGAGGTGTCGGTCGCCGAGGCGCTGACCGACGGGCGCGGCGACCAGGTGATCGTCAACGGCGAGGCGCGCCACGTCGCGGGCTATCTCAAGGACTTCCTGTTCCAGCCGGAGCAGATCCGCACGCCGGTCGGCAACCTCTCGGGCGGCGAGCGGGCGCGGCTGCTCATCGCCAAGACGCTCGCCTCGCCCGCCAACCTGCTGGTGCTCGACGAGCCGACCAACGATCTCGACATGGAGACACTGGACCTCCTGCAGGAGCTGATCGCCAACTATCCGGGCACCGTGCTCCTGGTCAGCCACGATCGCGACTTTCTCGACCGCACCGTGACCTCGACCATCGCGCCGGACGGCAGCGGACGGTGGATCGAATATGCCGGCGGCTATACCGACATGCAGGCGCAGCGCCGCGACGCGGCAAAGGCCACCAAGCCGGTTTCCGCGTCATCGGTTCCGTCGTCCTCGCCAGTCCGGGCGCAAAAACCTTCGACGACCAACACCAAGCTCTCCTACAAGCAGAAATATGCGCTGGAGACCCTGCCCGGCAGGATCACCGAGTTGGAGAAGGCCATCACCGAACTCGAAGCCGAACTGGGCGATCCCACCTTCTTCAACCGCGACGCCAAACGTTTTGCGGCGGCGAGCCAGGAGCTGGATGCCAAGCGCGCGGCGCTCCAGTCCTGCGAGGACGAATGGCTCGAGCTCGAGCTGTTGCGGACCGAACTGGAGGGATAAGGCACCGTGCGGCCGGCGATGACCGCACGGTGCCTTGGCGACTCTGCGGCGCTCAAGTGGGGAACCGACGATCAGAATTGCTCGCCGACCATTTCCTCGCTCTTTGCCCACAGAGCCTTCGCGCGCTCGGGATCGACGGCGTGCGCTTCGACACCGCCGCGCACCGTCGCAGCCTTGACCACGTCCGACGTCTGGCAGTCGGCGCAGTACCGCCCGCCGACATCCTCCGCGGGCGCAACGACAGCCGCCCAGACCGATGTCGCCGCGCCCTGCGGAATCGTCTTGTAGCGAAGCGGCGGCTGGCCCTGTTCGGCCAGGCTCATGTTGACCTTGTCGATCAAGGCTTGGAGATCCTGCTCATCCCGATACCGCCCGAGTTCGGTGTTGACGGCCCCGGGGTGCACGGCGGTGGCGCGAATGTCCTTGTCGCGATAGCGCCGATCGAATTCGACCACGAAGAGGACGTTCGCGGTCTTCGAACGTCCGTAGGCGATCGAGGGATCGTAGGGCGTATGATCGAAGTTCGGGTCTTCGAGATCGACATCGGAATAGCGATGGCCCGCCGAGGACAGATTGACCAGCCGCCCGCCCGGCCTGATCAGCGAAGCGATGCGATTGATCAGCACAAAGTGCCCAAGGTGGTTCGTTCCGAACTGCGTCTCGAAGCCGTCCTCGGTCTTGCCGAAGGGACAGGCCATGACACCGGCATTGGCGATGATCACGTCGAACGGGCGGCCGTCGGCAAGCAGCGCATCGGCGCAGACACGGACGCTCTTCAGCGAAGCGAGATCGAGCGCGACCAATTCGAAGCTGCCGCCGCCCGAGGCCGCGGCGTTCCGCACCTCTTCGGTCGCCTGCTGCGCCTTGTCGAGATTGCGCGCCGCGCCGACGACGTCGGCGCCATGGGCGACGAGTGCCCGAGCGGTCTCGACGCCGAGCCCGGCGGAGACGCCCGTCACCAGGAAGCGCCGACCTTTGAGATCGATGCCGTCCAGCACGTCGTCGGTGGTGGAGAATTCTCCGAACATGTCGATATCCTTTCGTGTGAGAAGCGAAGGCTTCTCCCCACACATGGTCGGCAAGGGGCGCGATCCCTCGTCCGATCGCCTCCGATGCTTGCCTGATCGTCTCAGGCAGCCGATCGAGCGGCTGTGCCTCTTGCCGCGCCCGCCGGACACCGCCATCTTGAGAGAATGCACGAAGACCTCAGCGTCCTGCGCGGCATCCTTCAGCGCCACCTCACCGGCCCACGGCTCGACACCGTCATCCCGGGCCTGGCACTCCATGGGGCCACTCGCCCGACCGCGCCCTCTCGCGGTCTCTATCAACCGGCCATGTGCCTGGTGCTGCAAGGCGCCAAGCTGGTATCGATCGGCGACCGGACGATGCGCTACGATCCGGCCTCCTATTTCGTCGCCTCGGTGGAGTTGCCGGCGCGCGGCTGTATCAGCGAGGCGAGCCCCGAACACCCGTATCTTGCCGTCAGCATGACTCTGGACCGAACCGTCCTGTCGGACCTTCTCTGCGATACGCCCTCTCTCGCACGGGCCGAGAGCGGCGGAACGGCGGGCTTCGGCGTCAATGCCGTTACGCCCGGTCTCCTCGGCGCAATGGGCCGGCTTCTCGGGCTTCTCGATACGCCCGACGACGTGCCGGTGCTAGCGCCACTGATCAAACGCGAGATCCTGTTCCGCCTTCTGCAGAACGACGAGGGCGGGCTGTTGCGCCAGATCGCGCGGTCCGACAGCCGGCTGTCGCGCATCCACCGTGCCATCGGCTGGATCCGCGCCCATTTCGATGCGCCGCTGGAAATCGACCATCTGGCGGCGCTTGCCGGCATGAGCCGCGCCTCGTTCCATCGCCATTTCAAGGCGGCGACGGCGATGAGCCCATTGCAGTTCCAGAAATCCCTGCGGCTTCAGGAAGCCCGGCGCCTGCTCTTGAGCGAGACCGACGCCCAACACACGGCGTTTCGCGTCGGCTATCAAAGCTCGTCGCAGTTCAGCCGCGAATATGCCCGCATGTTCGGACTGCCGCCGGTACGGGATGTGGAGCGCCTGCGCGATCCCTCGGCGGCGGGCGAAATCCAGCCCGCCACGATCTGAGGTCAGCGGGTTCGGGCCTCCTGTCGCGAAAAACGTTCGCGATAGGCCTGCGGGCCGATACCCAAATGTTTCAGGAAGGCGCGGCGCATGGTCTCCGGCGAGCCGAAGCCGCAGCGCCGCAGGGTGCGCGTCACGCTCGCCCCGTCCTCGAGAAGCTGCCGCGCCGTCTCGATGCGGATCAGCTCGACGCTTTGCGCCGGGGTGCGCCCGGTGGTCTGGCGATAGTGCCGGCAAAAGCTGCGCAGGCTCATGCCCGCTTGATCGGCCATGGCGGCGAGGGAGACATCGCCATCGAGATGATCGGCAATCCAGCCGTGCAGGTGCTCGAAGCGGCTGTCGGCCGCCTGCAGGGACAGGGCCGTGCTGAACTGCGCCTGTCCGCCCGGCCGCTTCAGAAAGACGACGAGCTGGCGAGCCACGGCCAGCGCCAGCTCTCGGCCCCTGTCCTCCTCGACCATGGCAAGCGCCAGATCGATGCCCGCGGTGATGCCGGCGGAGGTCCAGATCGCCCCGTCGCGAACGAAGATCGGGTCGGGTTCGAGCCGAACGGCTGGAAAGCGCGCCGCGAACTCCTCGCAGCGCTGCCAGTGGGTCACCGCGCGCCGCCCGTCGAGAAGCCCGGTCTCGGCCAGAAGGAACGCCCCGCTGCAGACCGACGCCACGCGCGCCGCATCGGCGCAGCGCCGCCTCACCCAATCGACGAGTTCGGCCCGCTCACACGCCGCGCCCACCCCGTAACCGCCGGCGACGATCAGCGTATCCGGCGCTCGCGCACCCCGCGGCAGCACCTTTGCCCTCAGGCCGATACCGGACGAGGTGACGACCTCCTCCGTCTCCGCCACGATCTCGATCGCATAAGGCCGTGCTTCGCCGCGTGGTGCCAAGTCGTTGGTAGAGGCGAACACCTGGGCCGGGCCGGTGACGTCCAGAAGCTGGGCCTTGGCAAAGGCCAGGATCTCGACGCGATGAGGGACGATTGGCATGAAACGAGCGATCATTGGCAAACACGCCAAATTGTCTGCCGCTAAGGTCGGCCCGTCAAGTCAGGAACGACCCATCAGACAGGAGGCGCATCATGACCCTCAGCTTCGGCATCCTCTGCTTTCCCAAGGTCCAGCAGCTCGACCTCACGGGCCCTTACGAGGTCTTCGCCTCCACCACGGGCGCCACCGTTCATCTCGTGTGGAAGGATCGCGAACCGATCCGCTCGGCGACCGGCCTCTGGCTGACGCCGGATACGACATTCGCCGACGCCCCCGATTTCGACGTTCTGTGCGTGCCCGGCGGCGCCGGCGTGAACGCGCTGCTTCAGGACGAGGAGACGCTCTCCTTCATCCGGCAAAAAGCGGCGACGGCCCGCTTCGTCACCTCCGTGTGCACCGGCTCGCTGGTGCTCGGCCGGGCCGGATTGCTGGACGGACGCCGGGCGACGACCCACTGGAACGCCCATGATTTTCTGGAGCGGTTCGGCGCCATCCCGGTGAACGAGCGCGTGGTTCACGACGGACCGGTGATCACCGCCGGCGGCGTCACTTCGGGCATTGATTTCGGCCTTGCCGTCGTCGCCGAACTGATGGGGCGTGAGGAAGCCGAATTGATCCAGCTCTCGCTGGAGTACGCCCCCGCCCCGCCATTCGATGCCGGGACGCCGGAAACCGCGCCGGCCGCCATCCTGCAGAAGGTCCGCACCAAACTGGCCGCGTCCCGCAAGGAACGCGAAGCCCTGCTGACGGGAAGCTGAAGACCGAAGGTCCGAGCCTTGCCGGCGGCAGCCGAATAAAGCTGGTTTCGGGACGACCGTCCCGGTATCGACCGCAACGCGGCCGAGCCTTCCCTTGCCGCCGATGGTGTCCAGGGGAAGGTGACGAGCTTCCTCAGCCGACGAACTTGAAGCTTTGGGGGCCGAAAGCCCGGACGGTCGCGACGACGCCCGGCCCGACACCGATGGCGACCGAAACCAGATGCGCACCGGCTGCGCGGGGCCCGACGGTCCCGTCGCCGCTCGGGTCTGGATAGAAATCGCGCGAACTCGGAAAATCGGCCGCCAAACTGTTCGGACTGCCGCCGACGTCGTCGGGGGCGGGATACCATGCATTCGGATCGGGCTTGCCGGCGGTGCCGTTCGGATCCGGTTTTCCGGCCTCGCCTTCGGTATCGGTCGACGCGACGACGTCTTCGTCGCCCTCGTCGTCGATCAAGGGAATATCTTCCGTGCCTTCGCCAAGAGACCCCGTCGGTTGATCTTGCGCGGGCTCGTCCTGGGTTTTCTCGGCCGCCGACGTCGACAGGCCGAGGCCGATGCCGAACATGATCGCTCCTACCGCCATAGCTGCAAAACCACCCGCTGCGATGACCCCACCGGCTGGTGATGGGGATAACGATCCGGCGACGGCCGCAGCTCCGCCTGCGGCCATCATCGTGGCACCGCTTGTCGTGAGGGCGTTGCCGATGGAGACCTGATCATGAGAATCGGTGCGCTGCTCGGCTGGACTGCGCCCACGGCCGAACGGGCCGGTCAACCCGCCGCCGGGGCCGAAGCCACCTATACCGCCGGCGCCAAAACCGCCCATGCCACTGCTGCCGGGGCCGAAGCCGCCCATGCCAACGGATCCGGGACCGTAGCCGCCCATGCCGCCGCCGGGTCCATAGCCTCCCGTCCCGCCACCGAAACCGTAGCCGCCCATGCCACCGCTGCCCGGGCCGAAGCCGCCCGTTCCACCGCCGGGACCGTAGCCACCCATGCCACCGCCGCCCGGGCCGAAGCCGCCCGTTCCACCACCGGGACCGTAGCCGCCCATGCCGCTACCGCCCTGGCCGAAGCCGCCCGTTCCACCGCCGGAACCGTAGCCACCCATGCCGCCGCTGCCCGGGCCGAAGCCGCCCGTTCCACCACCGGGACCGTAGCCGCCCATGCCGCTACCGCCCGGACCAAAGCCGCCCATGCCGCCGCCCGGGCCAAAGCCACCCGTTCCGCCGCCGGGACCATACCCACCCATGCCGCCACGACCTTGGCCATACCCGCCCATGCCGCCGGATCCGGGACCGTAGCTGCCCATACCGACCGGGCCATAACCGCCTGTTCCATGGGGACGCTCCCGCGCCTTGCGGTCGAGATCGAACTCCCGGATATCCTCCGGCTTGAAGACTTCCACGACCATCGTGTTGGCATTGAAGACGGTCAGAGGCCATTTTCGGAGCAACGGCGAGACCGCGACATACCGGGACCATAATGCGACGGCCCGTTGCCCCAGGGCGTGGTCACAGAACGCCCATGAGCTTTCGATCAACGACGAGAACAGGAATTCCAGGCCGATGGCGCTGCCTCGATGCTCGATCGATGTGCAGACGTGATCGAGCAATAGCACCCGTTCCAACGGCGTGCTGTTCATTAAACTGATGAAGAGTGCGGCCTGAAAATTCGCAAGGGTCTTTTCGACCTTCTCGTCCTTCATCCGCCGGATGGTCGTCGAGCGGATCCGCGACCCGATCCCGGCAGCGCGCTCACCGAGTTCGTGGGCATAGGCGACGGCGACCGGCGCATTGACCCGCAATAGAACAAACCGCCGCGAATAAATCGCGCCCGACGCAGTCGATATCGGAACTGTACGGAAGTCCGGCTGACGCTCCAAGACCAACGAGCGACGGGACGTCGGCGTAAAGTCGGGACGACGGCGCATTGTCTTGCCGTCCGAGGCGCTGTTGCTGGCAGGCACGTCGCTCAGTGTCTCAGGCATGGCTCATTCCTGCTGCTGGGAGGGGCGGTGGTCTGACCGACAGTCGGGTTCTCAGACCGTTCGTCCTGCCTAGCAGCGTCCGACAACGCCCAAATCCACCATCTGGTGGAAACCAGCGCTTCTTTTCGCCGTTTTCGCGAACAATGATCCACGAGCCTTACGGTTGGCGCTTGGCTCCTGAAGGTCCGTGGGAGGACAGCCTCATTCGACCTGATGCCGTGGATCTGATTTATGAAGCCGCCCTCATGTCCGATCGCTGGCCGGATGCGATCGAGGCCATGAGTGCGCTCGCGGGATCGTTCAGCGGCGCGATCTTCGTCTCCAAAGACGGGCGTATCACCGGCAACATCGTCTCGCGCAATA
Organism: Consotaella aegiceratis; assembly: GCF_036541425.1. Classification (NCBI taxonomy): domain Bacteria; kingdom Pseudomonadati; phylum Pseudomonadota; class Alphaproteobacteria; order Hyphomicrobiales; family Aurantimonadaceae; genus Consotaella; species Consotaella aegiceratis. Next base: position 95,655 of record NZ_JAZHFT010000009.1, on the reverse strand, counting down.
TGCTCGGCGTCATGGCGATGGGCCTGCAACGCGGCGATCTCAGCCGATCGGCGCGTGTGAAACGGGCGATGGCTGCGGGGCGGCCGTCTTTCATCCGTATCGAAGATATCCAGCCGGAAGACGAGGCCTTGGCGGATCCGGTGGCGGTGACCTTGAGGCAGTTCGATCTCACCTATCAGATCTTCGCGACCCTGCCGCTTCCGGGCGGAGAAATGCTGACGGCCACCTTCGAACGGCTCGAGAAGAACGGACGCTATCGCGATCGGGAGATCGCAGCGCTGAACGGGCTGCTGCCGCATCTCTCACGCGCCGGGATCATCACGGCCCGGCTCGCCATGGAGCGCATCCAGACGATGGTGGAAACGCTGGACAAGCTTGGGCTTCCAGGCGCCGTGATCGACCTGAAGGGCCGGGTTCTCGCCGCCAACGCCATTCTGGAAAGCTTCCGGTCGATCTTCCAGCCGAACGCCTTCGGAGGCATCGCCCTCGTCAATGCCACGGCCAATCGGCGTTTCGTGAAGGCGCTGTCGGAAGCCAGCGACCACCAGGCAACGACAACGATCGCCTTGTCCGGGGACCGCATGACCGCCCCTTTGCTCATCCATTTGATCCCCGTCGCAGGCGCTGCCCACGACATTCTGATGGGCGGCGCCACGCTCCTGTTCGTATCGCCGCTGGACCGCATCGCTCCGCCCGACCCGGCCATCCTGAGCGGCCTGTTCGATCTGTCGCCAGCCGAGGCCCGGCTGGTCGGAACCCTGCTCGCCGGCGCGACACTGAACCAGGCCGCGGCCCACTATGGCGTCGCGGCTTCGACCGTGCGCAGCCAACTGCTCTCGATCTTCGACAAGACCGGAGTGCACCGGCAATCGGATCTGATGCGGTTGCTCGCGCGGCTCTGAAGCAATGCCTGGGCCAAACCATGGCGAGATGACGCCGGCAACGAGGTCCGAAAATCGGTTGCCCGACGACCATGGAACGCCGGCCCGAGAATCCCCGCACAAACCATCAGCCTCAAAACGCTCTTGACGCGGCGCTCCAGAGCGCCGATATGGGGCGGGTCACGCCGTGATCGCGCGTGCGCCCTTTTCCCGCGATTTGCAGGATCATCTGGAGCGCAGCCGGAAAAATTTCCGGACACGGCCCGCCGTTTCGTCCGCCTGCGCAGGCGGCGGTCGGCCCTTTTGCGGGCGAAACCAGCCCGCCGCATCTCAAAGGTACATTTTGACCTCTTCGAATTTCCAGGCGCTCGGCCTTGCCGACGCGCTTCTTTCCGCGCTTGACCGCATGGAACTCGTCACGCCCACGCCGATCCAGGCGCAGGCCATTCCGACCGTGCTGGCCGGTCGCGACGTGCTCGGCATCGCCCAGACCGGCACCGGCAAGACGGCCGCCTTCTCGCTTCCCGTGCTGCACGCTCTGCTTGAAAAGGGCGGACGCCCCCAGCCCAAGACCATGAAGGCGCTCGTCCTGGCGCCGACGCGCGAGCTCGCCAGCCAGATCGGCGACACCGTCAAGGCGCTCACCGCCAAGACGCAGATCCGCCACGCGGTGGTGTTCGGCGGTGTCTCGATCCGTCCGCAGATCCAGACGCTCAGCCGTGGCCTCGACATCGTCATCGCGACGCCTGGCCGGCTGCTCGATCTGATGGAGCAGAACGCCGTCTCGCTGTCCGAGGTCCGCCATCTCGTCCTCGACGAGGCGGACCGGATGCTCGACATGGGCTTCATCCGCGACATCCGCCGCGTCGTGAAGGCGCTGCCCAAGGAGCGCCAGTCGCTGCTTTTTTCCGCCACCATGCCGGAGAGCATCGCCTCGCTCGCCGCCGACATCCTGCGCAACCCGACGCGCGTCGAGGTGACGCCACAGGTGGTCACCGTCGAGAAGATCGACCAGAGCGCCTTCCTGGTGCCGCAGAAGGCCAAGAAGCATTGGCTGATCGAGCGGCTCGCCGATCCTGCGATGGACAAGGTGGTGGTGTTCACCCGCACCAAGCACGGCGCCAACCGACTGTCCGGAGATCTGGAAAAAGCCGGCATCGACGCACTCGCGATTCATGGCAACAAGAGCCAGGGCGCGCGCCAGAAGGCGCTCGCCCAGTTCCACGGCGGCCGGACACGGGTGCTGGTGGCCACCGACATCGTGGCGCGCGGCATCCACGTCGACGACATCTCCCACGTGATCAATTTCGACCTGCCGGAAGAAGCCGAGAGCTACGTCCATCGGATCGGACGCACCGCGCGCGCCGGCAAGGGCGGAGCGGCGATCGCCCTTGTCGATCCGTCCGAGCGAGCCAAGCTGAAGGCGATCGAAAAGCTCACCGGCCAGCGCTTCACGCTGGAGACCACGTCGTTCGCCACGGCCATGCCGGCCGCCTCGGGCGAGGACGAGCCTCGCCAAAATCGGCGAAACCGCCCGAGACGGCCGGCCGCCGGAGCCAAACGGCCGCCTCGTGCAGCCGCCAAGGCCGAGACGGGCCAACCCGATCGTGCGCAGAAGGCGCAGAAGCCCGGCGGCGGACGGCGGCGTCAACGCTCGCGCGGACGCGGCGGCGCCTCGCAGCAGGCCGCCTACGCCTAAGATCCGCGTACTGCGATCGAATACCATGCGGAAAGGCCGGGGCGATGCTCCGGCCTTTTTCGTTCCGGCAAACGATCCGTTGCGGCAAGCAAGCCGCGTCGCCATATGCAGGGCTGAGAACGGAGGCAGCCCGCATGGCCGAGACCATCAAGATCGACATCCCGCACAAGCTCACGCGCGAGGAAGCGCGCGCGCGTATCGAGCAGGGCTTCGGCCGCGTCCGGCAGGATGCCGTCGGCGGCTTCGTCAAGTTCGAGGACAACTGGAACGGCGATCACCTGGATTTTCGCGCCGGCATGATGGGCCAGTCGGTCCTCGGCCGTCTCGACGTTCTCGACGATACCGTCCATCTGGAGGTCGACCTGCCCGGCTTCCTGGCGGCCATCGCCCAGAAGATCAAGGGAACCATCCAGCGCGAAGGCCAGCTGCTGCTCGAAAAGAAGTAATCGCGAAACCCGGTACTAAGGCTGCGGTGGCGACGTCAGTCCGCGTTGGCGCTCGCCTGCGGCTTCTTGTCGTCGATCTCCAGCGCCAGCACTGCCCGCTCGGTGACGATGGTGCCGCCGGTGCCGTTGGCCTCGATCTTCTCGACCTTGCCGAGTCCGGGCACGACGGACCCGACCTTCACCCGCCAAAGCTCGCGGCTGGTGGCAAGAAGCGCCTCGTCCTCGAAGACCATCACCACGGCAAAGTCCTGCGGCTGCGGCTCGCGGACCCGGACCACCTCGGGAACGGGCATGACGCCGGCGTCCAGGCGCTCCGTCGCTCCCGTCACGATGGGATCGAGCTCCTGCTTCTTCTCGGCCTGGATGATATAGCGCTGGTCGAAATAGTCGGGATCGACGCGCGCGATCTGCAGAACCGTAAAGAAGAAGGCGAGAGAGGCGACGACGAGGAGACCGCCGGCGAACTTCAACACCGGATCGGACGGCTCGGCCTCGACCGTCGCCGCCGGCCGGATCACCGAGATCCCAGCTTCGACGTCGGCATTGGAGCGAAGCAGCGACTGACGCGGCTCCAGCAATTCGGATATTCGGGCAATACTCGAACGCAACATTGTCCATCCCCTTCCGGTGAATGAACTGTATCGCAGCGGCTCTTAACAGAGCGTCTCAATGTCGATTCTTTTACAAAAGAAAAACCATTAATTTTAAGTATATCTCCACCATCGGTTAACCATGATTTTTAACCCTGGCGCGACGAAAAGGCCGGAGAGCCGGCCTGAAGCGTGAGCCAAGCAACTTATTCATGCTTTCCGGCTATGGTGCGGCGACGCATTTCGAATGCCGCCGTGGGCAACAGCCCGTCGGATCGGCGATCATCGGGCGCGCCCAAAACGGCTGGATGGAGACGGACAGGATGGACTGTCGGCGTATGACGCGGCTGCGGACCCGCCTCCGGCCGGCGAAGATGCTGACCGAGACGGGACGCTTCGTTCGCGATTGCGCCGTCACGGACAGAACCGGGCGCGGGGCCCGGCTGCGGTTCTTCGAGCCGACCGAGCTGCCGGAGCGGTTCGTGCTTTACGAGGAACGGGATGCGAGCCGCCGTCCTGTCCGGACGATCTGGTCGGCCGGCGCGGAGGCGGGTGTCCGGTTCGAAGGCCCTGCCGAGATCGTCGATGCGGCAGAGCGGGAACGGATTGCCGGCCGCTACTACGCCGTTCAGGACTAGCGTGGGGCACGAACCGGGATCGAACAGCAGAAACCGCAGCTTCGCCCGGTCGCGTCACCGTATCGGACGATCATGTCCGAGCGAGCTACGGATTTCGGATGATGCTTTAGCGAAGGCGCCGGGTCGCGGAAGGGCTTTCTCAGCCCCGCCGGACGTCGCGCTTGTCGATATAGTCGAACTGCTCGACGAGGACCTCTTCCACCAGCTTGTCGCCGAAGCGGGCATTGGCCGCATCGCGCATCTTTTCGGTCAGCGCCTTCAGGTCGTAACGCTCCGGCCGCGAGACGTCGAAATCGTCCAGCGAATAGATCGTCCGGAAGGCTTCGTCGACCAGGAACGGATCGGGCGGGACGGCAAGTCCTTCCACGACGGTGCCGTCGATGGTGTAGACGAAGCGCGCCAGCACATAGCCCCTGATCTCGTTGCCGTCGATGATCGGGACCGTGATCGGGTCGGTCTTGCGATAGTCGAGACCGGCGAAATAGGTCGGCTCCTCCCCCTCGGTCGTGGCGGCCTGGCTGTCGCGGCTCATGGACGCCACGAGATAGCTCGATCCGAGCGAGGCCACGCATACCCAGAGTCCGATGGCGAAGATCTTGATCATTTCGCCCGCTGCGCTCCCTTGACGGGCGCCTCATAGGTGCCGTCGGATTCGGCGTGTTCGATGGCGCGCGCGATCAGGCCCGCGATCTCCTCGCTCGCCTGTACATGCAGCCGCAAGGCCCGCTGATTGGCGTCGAGGCCCTTTTTCAGATTCGACAGGCGGATGCGCACGTCGGAGGAGACCACCTCGGGCTTGAGCCCGCGCGACATGCGCGTGAGCTCCAGAAGGCTCTGATTCTTGCGCGCGCTGAACTCGGCGAGATCCTTGACGGAGCCGGCGTTGAGCGCTGCGGTTTCCCGGGCCAAAACGGTTTCGAGCCGGCCGATGGCTTGAAGCAATACGGGTTCCAACGTCGCCTCCTAGAGCTTGTTGAGGCCGGTCAAGGCCGCTGCCTCGCCCTCGGCCATCGTGAGTTTGTCGGCCACGTCGTTCGCCGTGGAATCCGATGTCATGGATACGCTTTGCAGGTGATCCGCAGAACGGCTCTCTTCGAGCATGTCGGCAATGCCGATGCCGCCGCCCTTGGCCAACTCGTCGCCGATTTGCTCGGCCATCATGGAGCGCCAGATGCCGCCGGCCGTGCCTTCGCCGAAGAAGGACGAATTCTCGCTCGGCAGCATCGATTCCACGAAGCTGCGCAGCACGAACGCCTCGAATTTCTCGTAAGGCCCGGCCTGGCTGCTTTCATGGTGGGCGGTCTGGACCAGCTTTGTGTCGGCCGACGAGGTCGGTGCGATCTCCAAATCCGCTCCCGTGCCGCCGACGCGCAGGGCCTCGCCGCGCATCGTGTCGGCAAAGGCCAGCGCCGAGCTGTCCGGTCCCGTGACAGCCTTCTGGCGCAAGGTCGCGGCCAGCCGGTTGTCGGCGTCGGGCCCGGCAGCGCGCAGCACGTCCAGGACGAGATCGGAAGGGGGCGAAATCGCCATCGTCAGACCCTGTTCATCTTCGACTTCGTGTCTTAAGCGTTCGGACTTATTCGAAGCTTGCATCGGCGCGCATCAGCACGCTTTCCAGTACATTTTCGAGCTGCGAGCGCTCGGTCTGGCTCGCCTCCTGCCGCATCGCCTGCTCGCGCGCGCGCTCGGTCTGCTTTTCCTTGCGGCGCTCGACCTCCAAGCGCTGTGTCGCGGCCGTCTGCTGGGCGGTGTTGCGAGCCTTGGCGCGGTCGTTGCGCCGAAGCGAGCGCACCTTCGAATCGAGGAACAGGCCGTGCAGTTGGGTCTCGACTCCAAGACTCTCGACGATCTGCCGCTCCTTGCCGTCGAGGTCGGTGCGCTCCCGCTTGAGGTGGGCGAGACGCCATTCCTCCAGTTCGCGCTTCTGCCGCTGCACCCTGAGCAGACGCTCCAGACGCTTCGACCGCTTGTCGCCGTCGCTCATCCCATCACCACCCACCGTCCGAATCCCTGGATGAAGAGCACCAGGAAATCACCGATCGAATAACCGAAGATGACCAGCCCGCCGGCCAGCACGAAAGGCAGCGAGATGAAGTAGATCGGAATCTGCGGCGTCAGCTTGTTCGCCAGGCCGACGGCAAAGTTGACGATGACCGCATAGAGCACGAAGGGGCTGGCGATCCTCAGACACAGCATGAAGGTGTCATCGAGATTGTCGGTGAGCGACACCAGGCCGGCGCGCACCGAAAAGCCGTTGGTCACCGGCATCGCCGAATAGGAGGCGACCAGCGCCTTGGCGATCTCGGCGTGGAGATTGGTGGCGAAGATGAGGGTCGTCGCCGTCATGGTCACCAGCGTGACGAGGGCCGCGCCCTGCTCGCCGTCCTCAATGCCGGGCGACAGGGAATGGCCGAGCCCCATGGCATTGGCGACGAAGGTGCTGCCGAACTCAAGAGCGATCATGAAGGTGCGCCCCAGCAGGCCGATCATGCCGCCATTGATGATCTCCGTCATCATCAGCGACAGCCGGTCGGCATCGGTTCCGGCGGCGACCACTGGCGTCAACTCGGGCAACAGCACCGGAGACAGCGCCAGCGAGACGGCGACGGCGAGAAACAGCCGGACGTTCACCGGCACACGCGAGGACGAGAAGCCGGGCAGCAGCATCAGGCAGCTGCCGATCCGGCAGAAGATCACGAACAGAGCCAGGACATAGGTCGACAGCTCGAGCGTCACGAAATGGATCCCAGCGCCTTGATCTCGACGCCGCGGGCGATCTCGAGATGCGAGAGCACCGGCAGATTGACGAAAATGCGCTCGATCATCATGCGCACATAGGGTCGCGCGTCGGGGGCCGCGACCAGCGCGAAGGTTTCGCCCTGGTCCATCTTGGCCCGGATGACCTTGCTCGCTTCGGCCGCGAATTCCTCGACCAGCCGCGGGTCGATGTCGAACTCGACGACGTCGCCTTTCGGGTCGCGCTTGAGCGCCTGGTGGAAGGCGAGATCCCAGCGATTGCCGAGACGCAGCACCGAGAGCTGGCCATTGTGCAGCAGATCGCCGCAGATCTGCTGGGCCATGCGCATGCGGACATGCTCCACGATCGGCTCCGAGCGGCGCACATGCGGCGCGATCTCGGCGATGGCCTCCAGGATGAGGTTGAGATTGCGGATCGAGACGCGTTCGGCCAGCAGCAGCTTCAGCACCGCCTGCAGCCCCGAATAGGACATGTGCGCCGGGATGACCTCCTCGATCAGCCGCTTGTATTCGGGCTCCAGGCGGTCGATCAGGGTACGCATGTCCTTGTAGGAGAGGAGCTGCGACAGGTTGTTGCGAATGACCTCGGAGAGATGGGTCAGGAGCACCGACAGCGTGTCGACGGGCTCGTAGCCGCTGCGTCGAACCTCCGAGGCGAAACTCTCGGCCACCCAGGCGGCCCGCAGGCCGAAGGCGGGCTCCTTGGTCATGTCGTGCGGCACGTCCGGCGGCGGCGCATCGCCGAGAACCACCAGGAAGGCGCCGAGCCGCAGCGCCTGATTGACGACGCTGGTGCCGTGAATCTTGATCTCGTAGGACTTCGGATCGATCGAAAGGTCGTCCGAAAGCTTGATTTCCGGGACGACGAAGCCGTAGCGCGAGGCGAAGCGGCGGCGCATCTTCTGGACGCGGTGGGCGAGTTCGTCACGCGACAGCATCAGGTGCGCCGAGAGCTGCTTGCCGAGAACCAGTTCGATCTCGACGATCCTCAGCGACTCCTTAACCGAGACCCGCTCGGCCTCCTTGGCCTTGGCCTCCTCTTCGGTCTTCTTGACCTCGGCCTGGCGCTCGACCTCGGCGCGCTGGCGCGGCACGGTATAGGCGGTGAACGCCATCAGACCGGCAAGCAGCAGGAAGGGCAACATCGGCAGGCCGGGCATCAGCGCCAGCACGACCATCAGGCCGGACGCCACCCAGAGGGCGCGGGGATAATAGCCGAGCTGGCCGAGGACCGCGCTCTGCGCAGCGCCGCGCGTGCCGCCCTTCGACACCAGCAGGCCGGCGGCGAGGGAAACGATCAGCGCCGGGATCTGCGAGACCAGGCCGTCGCCGACCGACAGCTTGGTGAACACGTCGGCGGCCGCCCCGGCATCCATGTCGTGGCGGGTGACGCCGATGATGATGCCGCCGAAGATGTTGACGCCGGTGATGATGAGGCCCGCGATGGCATCGCCGCGAACGAATTTCGACGCACCGTCCATCGAACCGAAGAAGGAGGATTCCTCCTCCAGTTCGCGCCGGCGCAGCTGCGCCTGCTTTTCGTCGATGAGGCCGGCCGACAGATCCGCATCGATCGCCATCTGCTTGCCGGGGATGGCGTCCAAGGTGAAGCGGGCGCCGACCTCGGCGATACGGGTCGCGCCCTTGGTGATGACGAGGAAATTGACGGTGATCAGGATGACGAAGACGACGAGACCGATGACGAAGTCGCCACCCATGACGAACTGCGAAAAGCCGCCGATCACGTGTCCGGCGGCGTTGTAGCCCTCGTTGCCGTTCTGCAGGATGACGCGGGTCGTCGCGATGTTGAGCGACAATCGCAGCATGGTGGCGAGCAGGAGCACGGTCGGAAAGGCCGAAAAGTCCAGCGGCTTCTCGATCCACAGCGACACCATCAGGATCAGCACCGACAGCGCGATCGACAGCGCCAGCCCCATGTCGATGAACATGGGCGGGATCGGCACGAACAGCACCGTCAGGATGAAGACGACACCGAGCGCGAATCCGATGTCGCGACGGCCCTTGGACTGGGCGTCAGCTGGTCCAGAAATGGGCTTCAGCGTGTCGACAGCCATCAAGCAGCTCCTTGGGCTTCATGCCTAAAGGGAGGCGCACCACCCGCATGGACGGCAGCCTTTGTCCGTTCCTTCGCAAACGAAGATTGCGTCTGGCTGTCCTTGTGAGACGCGGCCGACAAACCCGACGACCCGCCCCTTCGGCTTCGTGCCACACGATCGCTGACGAAACTGGCCACACGGTGGGAGGCGCATGCCTCCAGTCTCCTCGCATTCCGGAAAAATTCTGGCCAATCACTCGCGATCTACCGCACCGCGGGTATCACGAGGTTCAACGGAGGAATAGCTCTAGCTTATAGGAACGTCGAAATTCGAATTTGACTGTAAGAGCCGCTCATGAATCTTACCTGAAGGCTAACACATGAAGAGATCGGGGGACGTCAGAGATCTCTTTAAAGTTGTTATCCTGAAAAATATACGCGCTTTGCGCGAATGAGGTAGTATTCGGAACCGACGCTACATTAGATTTGGCGTCGCTTTCGCGAATACTTAACAGTCGGGGGGACCCTATGAAATTCGGACTACTATCTGTCGTCGCGGCGAGTGCTGTGCTCATCGTCACGACAAGCACCGCAACTGCCGACTCCGCCCAGAAGCCGGAGGACTTTCCTAACCGGCCCATCAACTTTGTCGTTCCGTACCCGCCAGGCGGCGGCGTCGATCTGACGGCCAGAACGCTTGCGACTCAGATGGAGCGCGTAACCGGTTATCAGTTTCGTGTCGAGAACAGGGCCGGCGGCGGCAGCGTCATCGGCAATACTTATGTCGCCAAGCAGGCCAAGCCCGACGGCTATACGGTCGACGTTCTTTCTAATCCGACGATGGCCATCTCGATTGCCGGGGCGAGCGCTCCTTTTGCCAAGGAAGACCTCGTGCCGATTGCTGGGATCACCTTCGCACCGGTGCTCTGGCTTTCGCGCACCGATTCCAAGATCGGCGATATGGACTTCAAACAAGTCGTCGAATACGCCAAGGCGCATCCTGGCGAGTTGAAAGTCGGCGTCATTCCCAACGGGGCGTTCGATATCGCAACCCGTATCGTCGCGAAACAGCTGGGTGCCGATTTCTCCATTGTACCATTCCAAGGCGGCAAACCAGCGGCCGTGGCTCTTCTCGGCGGCAATCTCGACATAGCCGCCAACTATTATGACGAAGTGGCGCAGTATATCGACTCGGGCGACCTGAAGCCCCTGGCGATCAGCAACAACGAGCCGCTCTCGCAGCTTCCCGACGTCATAACGATGAAGGACGTCGGGGTGAAAATGCAGCCCGACACCTGGGGTGCCGACCGCTTTGTGGCGATCAACTCGAAGGTTCCCGACGACATCAAGGCCTTTCTCACCTCGCTGATCGAGGAAACCTTGAAGGATCCCGAAACCGAGGAAGCCTTCGCGAAAGTCGGCATCGAATTGATGCCAAAGACCGCGGAGCAGGAACAGCAGTTCTACGACGACTCCTACGAAGCCGTGAAAGAGTACTTCAAGGATGCTCAACCTTAGCGGGGATATTTCCCGGAGCGCCTAAAATTGGGGTTCGGTCGGCACAACCGGGCCCCTTTCGCCGAAAATCGGGAGCGCCGGGCAGCTTTTCTGCCGAGTGGCGGACACGGCGCCCGCGCCACCTGGGCCTTGCGGTCGCAGGGTCGCGGCGGCCCGAGCCGAGGCTCACCGATTAGCTCGATGCCGCAGCGGGCCGTCATCCGATCCGCCCCGTGCCGGGCCGCGGCACCATCAGCGTCCCAGCCGGACCGCGGCGCCTTGCAATGTGGGACGCCAAACCGGTCTCGCCAGGACGCACCGAACTTGCGGTTTGGCATCGGATTTTAGAAAGCCGGCTTTCACTTTTCGCTCCGATGCAATCGATCTTCCAGCCAAGGCGGTAACCACCCATGCTTGAAGGCTTTATCAGCGCACTCTCGCCTGCAAGCCTCTCCGTCGAAATCATCGGCGTAGTCATCGGCATCATCTTCGGCGCGATCCCCGGCCTGACGGCAACCCTGGGCATCGCGCTTTTCGTGCCGGTCACCTTTCTGCTGACGCCCGAGCACGGCATGATCATGCTCGGCGGGATCTATTCCGGCGGCATCTTCGGCGGCAGCATCTCCGCCATCCTGATCAACGTTCCCGGCACCCCCGCCTCCATCGTGACAGGGTGGGAAGGTTTCGCTCTCGCCAAGCAGGGGCGCGCGCCCTTCGCTTTGGGTCTGGCCGCTCTCAGTTCGGGCATCGGCGGCATCGTCTCCGGTGTCGCGATGCTGTTCCTGACGCCTGTCCTCTCGGCATTCGCGCTGACGTTTGGAGCGCCGGAATATTGCGCCCTCCTGATCTTCAGTTTCACGATCGTCATCGTCATGCTGGAAACGCCGCTGATGAGCAATCTTCTGAGTTGCCTGATCGGTCTTTTGATCGTGACCATCGGCATCGATCCGGTCATGGGCACGCCCCGCTTTACCTTCGGTGTCGTCGACCTGATGTCCGGCTTCAACCTCGTTGCCGTTCTCATCGGCTTCTTCTGCATGACACAGGCCGTTTTCCTGGCGCTCGACAGCCTGGAGGCCAGTTCGGGTCAGACCATCGAGTTCAGCAGGCACAACCCCTACGGCGAGTTGCTTCGAACCGCAGCGAGCCGCGTCGACACCTATATCCGCTCCTCGGTGATCGGCGTGTTTCTCGGGATTCTGCCGGCACTGGGGCCAGTCGAAACGCCCTTCATCTCGCATGCCATCGAACGGCGTTTCAATCGGCGCGGCGAGAATTTCGGCCAGGGCTCGATCTCGGGGTTGATCGCCTCCGAAACCTCGATCAGCGCCAATGTGGGCGGTTCACTGATCCCGTTGATCTCGCTCGGCATTCCGGGAAGCGGCGCGGCGGCGGTTTTCATCGGCTCGTTGACGCTGCATGGCCTGCAGCCTGGTCCAACACTGTTTTCCAATCAGCCGGCGCTGATTTACACGTTCTTCTGGGGCTTCATCGCGCTGAACATCTTCATGCTGTTCTTCGGACTGTTCGCGGCCCGCTATTGCGCCGTGGTCCTCAAGATCCCGAAAAGCGCCCTGGCAACCTTCGTCGCGGTCTTTTCGATCCTCGGCTCCTACGCCATCCAGAACAGCCTCTTCGACGTGACCGTCATGTTCGGTGCGACGATCTTCGCACTTTGGTTTCAGGCTCTGCGCTTTCCCATCCTGCCGGTCGTGATGGCCGTCATCCTCGGCTCCCAGTTCGAACAGCAGATCGTTATTCTCACGACCTCCTACGGCTCGTTGTGGGACGCTTTGCAGCGACCGGTCGCGGCAGGATTTCTTTCCGTGGCCATCGCCATGGTCGCCTTCCGACTGATCAAGGGCGCCCGGCGCCCCGTCGTCGCCAACGCCGACGCCGAGTGAAGCACGGAGCCGCCCACCCATGCCGAGCAATCAATCCCCTTTACCTGATTCCCGTTTGCAATCGATGGGAAGGTCGGCCGCCATGCTGATCTTTCGATTGTCTTCGTTCCTGATCATGGCCCTGTTCGGAGTGGTTCTGGGCTATCAGGCCACCCGCTTCCAGGGAATGGCGAGCGTCTATCCGCTCGGCCTCGCGGTCGCCGTCGTCGCCGGCATGATCGTCATGACCGCGCGGGAGGTTGCGCTCAAGCAGCGAGGCGTCGCCCTCCACCCGCAGATCGCCCGGCTCACGCAGATATCGGGAAGTCAGCTCTGGCGATTTCTCGCCTTCCTCCTGCTTTGGCTCGCCTATCCCTCTCTTCTGTCCCACTTCGGCTTTATCGTCGCGACGACGGTGGTCCTGGCCCTGTCGCTCTGGCTGCTTCGGTTCAACCGAATCGTCGCCGGAACGATCGGTGTCGTCGTCTTCTGCTTCCTTCTGGCCGTTCTCTTCACCACCGTCTTCTATATACCGACACCGTCGGGTCCGATCGACGAGTGGCTGATGAGACTGATCTTTTCGCTGAGCAGTTGAGCGACCAATCGCGGCTCTGGCAAAATCGCCCAACAGGAGCCTGCCGGCGCTCCAAGAAAAAAGGCATCCCGGGCGGATCGGCCAGGGATGCCTTTTCGATGGCCGATACGGCTGTTTTCAGAAGCCGTTCTCGATGCGCGAATAGGCCTGCTGGGTGAATGCGAAGACCTGCGACCCGGTGAAGGAGGCGGTGAGCGCGATCACCACGAAGATCGCCAGGATCTTCGGGATGAACGTCAGCGTCACTTCCTGAATTTGCGTCAGGGCCTGGAACAGGGCGATGAGGACACCGACCAGCATCGCGGCCCCGACGGCGGGTCCGGCGGCCGCAATGATCGTCCAGATCGCGGACTGAACGATGTCTATCGCGTCCGCCTCGTTCATTCCGACAGGTCGTAGGAGATTTCTACGCCTTCTTCGAGACTGATCGAGGAGCCGTCTTCCAGGATCGCGTAGGATCCATCGGAGGTGATTTCGACGGCGGTCACGGTGCCGGAAGTCTCGCCATCGGCGGACGTCGCGGTGAAGCCAATGATCGAACCAGCCTGGGTCAGGGTGGAGACCGCCAGCAGGGAATCGAGCTTGGTGTTCGTCTTGATCGTCTGCTCCACCTGCGAGAAGGTGGCAAACTGAGCCATGTACTCGGACGAATCCATGGGCTCCAGCGGATCCTGATTCTCCAGCTCGGCAACCAGCAACTGCAGGAAGGCGTCGTAGTCCAAGCTCGCCGAGGACGAGTCGGACGTCGAGCTGGTGGAGGTCGTTGCCGTGGTGCTCGTAACGCTGCTGACGGAGGTCATGAGCGGGCTCCCTGTGCAATCTTCGCCGGACGAGCGAAGCGGTCGTTGGTGATATGCGGGACCGATCCTCCCGCAAGAATGGCGTCTTCGATCGGGATCAGGCCACGCAGCCGCTTCAGAGCGTCGAAAGGCCGGTTGCGCTGAACCATGTCGGCGATATCGTCGAGGCCGGATCGAATCTCGACGTTGTCGAAAGAGCCCAGCAGAAGCTGGTACGAGCGTGAAAACATCTGGCGCGCCTGGTCGGCGTTGGCCGGATCGATCAGGATCATCTGAACGATGAAATAGAGTTGACGCAGCGCGGTCGTTGCCTGCTCGGCCTGGAGGACGTGACCTTCGAGAAGGAAGCTCACGTCGTTCAGGAACTCGATGGAGGTCTTGCGATCGACTCGCATCACGGCGCCGTTGACGAAGATCTTTTCGCCAGAGCGCAGGGAAATTCGCAGCACCGACATTAGTTCAGTCCGTCGCGGATGGTCTCGGAAATCTGGATAAGACCCTTGAAATTCTCCGACTTGCCGGCGCGGATCGCCTCGGCTTCGCGCATGATCCACAGACCGATGGAGATCAGATCGCCTCGGAGCTGCTGCGGCAGGTCGTTATCGGAACTGGCCAAGTCCTCGATCAGGATGGCCCAGAGGCTGCGCGTCACATAGAGCGCTTCGACGGCATCGCGCGAGCGCGGACCGTTCTTTTCCGCCCGCTGCAGCAGCTCGACACAGCGGTCGAGGGCCTGCCGCTCGCGTTCGCGCGCATCCACGCAAACGTCCTGTGTCACCTCTGCGTAAGAGAATTGGTACATGTCCACCCTTCTTTTTGGCGTGCGTTGCTGGCGAACACCGAACGACCTCAGAGGTAGTTCAGCAGGCTCAGATCCTGGAGCTTGGCAGTCAGCGAGTAAGCCGCCTCGAGCTGCGTGGTCAGCATGGTGACCCGCGTGGAGGCCTCGTAGACGTCGACATCCTCCAAATTCGAGATGGAGGCCTCGATGACGGTCTGCTTGCTTTCGAGCCTGCCGTTGGCCGCTTCGAGCCGTTCCTGCCGGAGACCGATATCCGCTTGCAGCTCGGTCAGACCGGAAACGCCTGAGTTCACGAGGCTTGACGCTTCGGTGATCAGGGTTGCGCGCGCCTCGTCGCTCAGATCCATCGAGCCGAGCTCGCTGAGCATGGCATAGCCCTGCACGAGGTTGCGGAAGACGTCGAGATTGGCGTTGGCGGAGACGTCGATGGACTCGCTGGACGTAATCTTGTTGGTGACGGTCTCGCTGTTCGCGTTCGACCAGAGATCCGACCAGGACGAGTCGTCGGAAAACAGCGTGCTGACCGCCGTATCGAGGAAGTCCTGCATCTCTTCGGCCGTCGCCGTCGACAGATCGAAATCGGGATTGGTCAGTTTGTAGTTCGTGATGGCGTCGGAGAACGCCGAACTCGCCGCCGATCCTTCGTAGTCTTCGAGGTCGCTATACTTGATCGGCTGCTCGGAACCGTTGGTTCCGGCAAACAGATATTGACCGTTGCTCGTCGTATTGAGCGCGCCGAACAACTGCTCCAGGCTGGCTTGCGCCTGGGTAACGAGCGTGGAGATGTCCACCTGATCGGCCTGACCGGTGATCAGGACGGAGGCCATGTCGTCCGCGGTCGTCTGCAGGCCGGACAGGACGTCCTGCATGGAGTCGAGACGTAGACCGATCAGCGTGTTGCTGGTGAGCTGATTTTCCACACTCGAAAGCTCGACGCGCAGAGTGACCGATTGGCCGGTCGTGGCGCCGAGCGTGGCGCCGACGTCGGCGTAGCGCCCTGTGGTGACCTCGGTCTCGGCTTTCGCCAACTGTTCCTGCGTACGCAGGATGGTGGTTCGTTGCGCCGAGATCAGAGAAAGAGTGGATATGCTCATCGAGGGTCCCCGATCTTAGATGCCGTTGAGGAGGATATCGAGCATCTCGTCGATGGTCGAAATCAACTTCGCCGAAGCCTGGTAGGACTGCTCGTATTCCAGCAGCCGGGTCAGTTCGTCGTCCAGATTGATGCCCGTCGCGTCCGACAGGGCTTCCGTCGTGCGCTCGAGAATGGTGGTCGCGTAGTCCGCCTCGTCCGTGGCGTTGGAGCGCTCGCCCTCCAGCCATCCGACCGACGAGGCAGCGAAATCGACAAGGGTCGCGCTGGTTTCGATGCCGGCGGAGGAATCGAACGTGACCGTCGCGTTCAGATTGTCGATCAGTTCGTTGATGCGATCGGTGTAGCCGGAGGCGTCGTCGGTGTTGTAGTCGACGCTGGCGCCATCGCGGAACGGATAGTCGCCCATGTCGTCGGAAATCGAAATGCGACCCGCCAGGCCATTGACGTCCATGCTGTCGGGGTTGTCGGCCTCGCTATCGGTGAAGACGCCGAAAACTTCATCGCCCGAATCGCTTTCCGAGAAGGCGAGCACGAGTTGCTGCGCAATCTGATCGAGCTGGTTCTGATAGGTCAGGCAGACCTCATCACGCAGCTGCGTGAGGCCGTAGATCGAGCCGCTCTGGATCGGCATCGTGGCGTTCTCGCCGGTCACGGCGACGCCGTCGATATAGAGGCTGTTGCCCGCTTCACCCGCCGTCAGCGGAACCGTGGCGGAATAGCTGACCGTGCGAGCCGTCGTCTCGAACAACGTGACGCCGGAATCGGTGTAGAGCACCATGTCGTTGTTGGCACGCGTCTTGACGGTGATGCCGACATATTCGGACAGTTGCGAGACGATCTGGTCGCGCTGATCGATGTAGTCCGTGACGTCGGCGCCGGTGGTGGTGCCCTTGACGATCTTGTCGTTGAGCGCCTGGAACTGCGCCAGCAGATCGTTCATCTCGTCGGCGGCGGTGGCAATCGCGTCATCGGCATCCTGCCGGACCGTCTCAATGACGTCGCTGGCGTCGTTCAAACCCTGGACGAGGTTTTCGGCGGCCTGCATCGCCGACCGGGCAAGGTCGGCACTGTCGGGGCTGGCGGAATAGCTGGTCAGCGCATCCTCCAGCGCGCCAATCAAAGCGGCTGGAGAAATCTCGTCCTCGGTATCCCCGACGGTCAGGCTGGAAAGCTGTTCCAGACCGTCGGTCAAGGCCGTCAGAGAGGCGCTCTCCGAGGTCGCGTCCAACTTGTTTCGAAACAGCGCGATGTTCGTCGACTGAGCGACGGACATCACCGTGACGGTGCCGTCCGCTCCGGTGGAAACATTCGCGTATTTGCGCGTGGCCGTCGTCGAATTGACGTTGGCGATGTTGCGCGACACGATCGACGTCAGAGTCGAATTCGTGGCGATAGAGGATTTTGCGCTGTCGAGGGCGGAGGTGAGCGACATTGAGGGCCTCTGGTTTCACGAAGTAAGGACGCGCATGGATCACGATGCCGCGTCCTTCCCACGCTTCTATTGCGAGGGGGCCGGCGGATTGGCCGGTACCCCTCTCCCGTTGCGCCATGAGCGGGAGAGGGGCGGCGGCCTTACCGCACCAGGTTGACCAGCACGTCCAGAATGTCGGCCCCGGTCTGGAAGGCCTTGGAGTTGGCGGTGTAGCCGCGCTGCGCCGCGATCATGTCGGTGAGCTCGGTCGCCAGATCCACGGTGGAGAGCTCCACGGCGCCGGAGACGAGGCTGCCGAAGCCGCTGTCGCCGCCGAAGCCAAGGGTGATGGCGCCCGACTCCGTGGTCGTCGCATAGGCGTTGCCTGCGACATTGGCGAGGTTGTCCGGGCTTTCCACCGTGGCGAGCGGGATCTGGTAAAGGTTGAGCGTGGTGCCGTTGTCGAAGACGGCACTGACGATACCGTCAGCGCTGATCTCGACGTTGCTCACGTCGCTCGGTGCATTGCCGTTGGTCGTGCCTTCCAGGAGCTGATAGTCGGCGCCGAGCTGGGTGATGGACGAGATGTCCATGGTCATCTCTTCGCCATTGGGAATGGTGAAGTTGAGCTCGTCGGTCGAGGTGAGCTGGCCGTCGTCGTCGAAGGTCAGCGTCTGAGTGGTCAGCGCGGAGCTCGAATAGGGGAATTCTCCGGTGTCGGCGTCGGCGTCGGCACGGTCATAGACGGTGATCTCCCAGGTGTTGTCGGAGACCTTCGTCATATAGATGTCAAGCGTCACCTCATTGCCGACGCTGTCATAGGCGACCAGAGACGTCTTGTTGGTATAGGTGGATTCGGAACTGTTTTCGGAGGGCAGCACCCGGTCGGCGCCGCTCGCAAGGGAAGCCGTCGCCAGCCCGAGCTGCGTGGTCGTGGTGCCGTCCCCGTCGACAGCGGTAATGCTGTCCAAGGAGATGCTGGTGTTGGTCGCGCCATCCGATGCCGTGCCGAGGCTCAGGCTGATGTCGGTGCCGGACAGGCTGACCGTCACATCCGTCAGTCCGGCGGCGGTGATGGCGCTCTGGAGGGCCGATTTGAAGGCGGAAGCCGACGCCGTGTTTGTGGAGGTCAGGACCAGGTCGACATCGACGGCCGTGCCGCCATCGACCGAAATCGAGTAGGTCAGCGTGTCGCCGACATTCTTATCCGTCGAATCGTAGGTTCCGAGGGCAACGCTGGCATAGCTGCCGCTTGCCGCCGTACTGCCGGTCGCAGCACTGAGGCCGAGCGTGCTGGTGGTGATCCCGTCACCGTCGGTCAGCTGGATATTTTCCAACTTCAAAGTCGATGAAGCACCGGTCTCCGCCGTCGAAAAAGAGATGACCTTCGTGCTTGAATCCACGCTGGCGACGACCTCACCCGAACCGAAGGTATCGTCCAGCGCGTCCTGCAAGGCGTCTTCGAAGGCGCTGGTGCTGGCAATGTTGCTGGATGTGACGACGAAGGATACCGTCTTGGCAGTTGCGCCGTCGACCGAGATGTCGAAGCTGATCGTATCGCCCACGTTGTACCCGGTCGTGCTGAACACTCCGGCGTCGATCGTGGCGGCAGTGCCACCATTATCGGAATCGACGTCCAGGTTCACCGCGAGGGTGCCTTCGGTTGTCGGCGTTGCAATCAGAGACGAAACGCTCAGGTTCACCGCCTCCAAGCCGGCATAGCCATTCGCCACCCCGACCGTATCGCCGTAGGGAAGCGGATAGCCCATCAGCGTGTAGCCGGCCGAATTGACGAGATTGCCGTCGGAGTCGAGGACAAAGGAGCCGGCACGGGTGAGGTAGTTGTTGCCGCTGGCGTCGCTGACCACCATGAAGCCGTCGCCTGAAATGGCAAGGTCGGTCGTGGAAGTGGTGTAGGACAGGCTGCCCTGCTGGCTCACGAGATTGCGGGTCGTCGTCGAGACCACACCGGAATTGTACACGGTCGTCGATCCGGACGACGAAACGAGGGTCGAGAAATCCGTCTGAGCCCGCTTGTAGCCGTTCGTGTTCGAATTCGCGATATTCTCGGACACGGCGCTCAGGCGGTTGGCCTGTGCATTCATGCCGGAGACGCTGGTACTCATGATTCCGTAGATGCTCATTCCCCGATCCCTCTTTCACTCAGGAAATCCATGGAACCAAGGAGTAAGCACGGAGCCTTGCGCGTAGCTGTTGCCGACCGCTCCGAAGCCGATGAAATCTTGCGCAATGCCAGTCTGAAAAATAAAAATCCCCGCCCGATAAAAATCGAGCAGGGATTTAACTTAAAATTAACTATAAACGACTAGACCAAGAGGCTTTTCAGTCGATCCCGATGCCGTAGCCGAGATAGCGCTTGGACGAAACCGGATCGTAGCCCAGGCGCATCTTCAGCTTCTTGCGGAGCTTCGAGATGTGGCTTTCGATGACGTTCTCTTCCACGTTCTCGTCGAAGATGCCGTAGATCGCAGAGAAGAGCTGCTGCTTGGACACGCGGCGCCCCCGATTGGCGACCAGATACTCCAGAATGCGGCGTTCGCGGCGGGGTAGTGCGATGGACTCTCCGGCGACCTCGGCGTCCCGACCGTCGGAGTAGACCGCGATCTCGCCGACAGCGGTGCGTCCGCTGTCGGTGCTCTCGCGGCGACGAATGGCGCCGACACGAGCCAGGATTTCCTTGACATGGACGGGCTTGGCGACGACGTCGTCGACACCGGCGGCGAAGAGATCGAGCGTGCCATCCAGGCTGCGGGCCTCGGCCAGGGCGATCATCGGGGCCTTGGAGCGGCTCCGAATCAGGCGCGGGCAGGTGGGGCGATCACTGAAGTCCCCCAACAGGAACGCCTCGACGGCCGACAGATCCGTCTCCGGCGCCGTCTCAACCCACTCGCGGAACTCGTCCGGGCGAAAGCCCGCAGCAGAGATCCCCTCACGTCCGAACAGGGACTGATATCCGTCGGTCACCAGTTCGCGGTCGTCCACAACAACGATCATCACACACCCCTCGAATCGCTTGTTTTTGCTTATGCTCTAGGGGTACGCTGGAGCGGAGTTCCTTCCTATCCTCAAATTTTAGTAGATTGTTAAATTTCCTTACCGGACAGGGTTAACGAGGCGTTAGCCTTTACAAAATCTTTGGGATTCCGTCGTCCATCGGCCGGCGCCGACAGCGATCATATTTTCAATGACCCGGCAGACGTAGCGCTTCTGCGCCGGGTCGTTGTTGGGGCCCGCGTGGTAGCGGGCGACGGCCATGGTCCAGTTGCCTTCGCGTTGACGCAGACGCGCCAGGAATTCGGCGGCGTAGCGCACATTGCGCTCGGGATCGAGCATGTCGGAAACGCTGCCGAACGCCTCACCGTGATAGCGGTGGTTGATCTGCATGCATCCGACGTCGATGAGCTTCGTGCCCTTTTTGCGGGCTGCCTCGAAGGCGGCGACGGCGCCGCCTTTGTCGTGGGGAAAGATCGGCTTGCCGGCGACGTTGAGAGCGAAGGGCGACATCGTGCCCTTCCGGCCGGTTTCGGCAAGGCCGACGGCATAAAGGATCGCCAGCGGCACGTGGAGGGAGCGAGCGGCCTTTTCCATCGCCCGCTCACAGGTTGCCGCCTCTGCGGCGATCGGCTCCGAATGCGCGACGCCGGAGCTAGAGATAGACAGAAGAACCGCGAGCGCGGTGCGGCGCAGACGCCTCGTCATCATGGCTGGGCTGCCTTTCTCCACCGCGGCTCTGCTGCTGGCGCGAGCTCTGCGAATCGGCCGACTGCTCTCCACGGGAATTGTCGGTCGCACCGTTGCCGTTCGACTGGCCGCCGGTCGCAGAGCCTGCATCGCTTCGTGCGGCCAGGTTGTCGCGTGCCACGATCTTGATCGACGCGTCGTCGAGAGAGAAGCCGGCGCCCTGCAGGAGCTTGCGCAGGCTGTCGCGATCGTTGGCGAGATGCTGCGCCGTTTCCGGTTCGCTGGCGGCCAGTTCGACCGACAGCTCGCCGTCCACCAAGCGCATGGAGACTTCGAGCTGGCCGAGATGTTCAGGCTGCAGCTGGATGAGCATGGTCTTCAGTGCCGCGCCGCCGGCCTTCAGCGCCAGCCCGGTTTCCGACTGAGGCCGCTGGGCTACCTCGGCGCGCCCAGTGGGATTGAGTGCGGAAATGATGCGGTTGGCCACCTGGGTGGTGAGCGCGTTGTCGCCGGAGACCACGGTTTCCAGGCTCGCGTTGACCGCTTTCGTGGTGCTCGTGGACGTGGAAGTCGTCGAGGCCCCGTCCTTCGCCTGCCCGGCCGTGCGAGGGGTATCGGACACGGGAGCCTTCTCCCGCAGCGAGCCTTCGCTCGCCTCTTCGTTGCCGCTGCCGGTTTCGGGCTGTGCCCCGCCGCCCGTCGCTCCATTCTGCACGACGGTATCGGGCTTCACGGCCGGCTTGTCCGAAAGCTGGGCGCTTGCCTCGGTTGTGTTTCGCGCTCTCGTCTTCGCCGACTGATCAACCTCGGCGGTCCTGACAGCGGCACCCTCGACGGTGCGCGCTCTGGCCGGCTGATCGCCGTCGACGGCCGCTTCCTCGGACCGGCCGAGAGTGGCGAGCGTCTTGGTGATGTCGCTCGGCGCATCGTCGCTTTCGGTCTCGTCGGTCATAGCGCCGGCGAGCGCGCCGGCCTGCTGTGCATCACCGGCGCGAACGGACAGATTGCGGGCCGAAGAGGCGTTCTCCAACACCACGGCCTGATCCGCGTTCGGCTCGAAATGCGTTTCCATATGGACCACGTCGACCTTGAGACGCGGCATGCTGCCGTCGCCCTGCCCCAGCGCGGCCCGCATCTTGAGACCGAGCGAGGACGATAGGGACTCCAAGGAATCCGTCTCGGCAAGGTCCGGCGACGCCAGCGCGACGGCATCCGAGTCATCCAGCTTAAGCAAGTCGATCAAGTCGCCCGGCATGTTCTGGATGCTTGCCGATCCGACGGCCGAATCGCCCTCCGCCGCCGGACTGTCGGCCACGATGATCGCCGGATACTGCATGGCTTGCGCGATCCCAGTGATCGCCACTTGGTCAGGCGCCATTTGATCGGCCGTAACGTGGTCAATTGTCACCTGGTCGGGCGCCGCCCGCACGACATCTTGACCCATGCCCTCCGAGCGGCCGGCATAGCTGGCGCAGAGCACTTCGGCCAGACGCGCGCCGAACGTCCGGGCGACCTCTCCGGCCTGGTCCCGGTCCGGCTTTTTGGCATCGCCCGGCAAACCGGTATCATCGTCGACGACGTCGGCTTCGTCCTGGGCGGCCTGCGAGGCCGCTTCCGTATCGGATGGCTTGGCGGCTTCCTTGACCGCATCCTTGACGGACTCGTCCAGAGCGCGGTGAAATTCCTCTCCCGCCGTCTTCTTGTCGGCGTGCGAACCCCGTCCCTTGGCGCCCTGGACGGGAACCTCCGCCTCGATCAAGGCGGGAGTGAGTGCAATCGTCATGGTTATTCTGCCTGGAGGTCCTGGGAGACTTCTTGCAAGAGACGCTGAGCGCGCTCGGCTACGGAGGCCACGTCGGTGGCCTCCTCTTCGATCTTCGTATCGGCGACGAACTTCGGAGTGGAAGCCTGGCGGATCTGTTCGAGCACCGTATAGGCGGCCTCGCGCAGATCCTGGTCGGCTGGACGCAACAATGCCGGATCGAGCGCATTCAACGTGGCCGCCGCTTCGCCATAGTCGACGTCGGCCAGCGATGACGCGATCGAATAGAGCGTGGCTCTCTGGCGCTCCTCGCGCGATCCGGTATCCTGGTTCAAGGCCACGCGGGACGCTTCGGCTGCCAGCTTCAGATTGCCTTCCACGAGCGCCCGACGACCGACCGCCAGGAAGATCGACAACCGCGCTTCCGGGTCGAGACGGGCCGTCGCATCATCGATGCTTGCCACGGTCGCCACCTCGTCGCCGCTGCGGGCGGCATAGGCCGCCGCGAAGCGCGCCTGGAAGTTGGCCGCATAGGACGAGCGAGCGAAACGATCGAAATACTGGCGTGCCAGGTGATCGGCCTTCTCGTGGTCTCCGGCTTCGTCGGCCAAGAGCACTTCCAGCCGCAGCGCCGCTTCCTCGATCAGCCCGCCTGGCGTCAGCAGTCTGGCCCGGTCGAGATGGGCGATCGCCTTGGCTGAATCCTCCAGTTGGTCGATCTGCCCCAGCGCCAAGCTGATATGCCCGGCCAGCGCGGGGTCCATCGCCCGGAAGTCCAGGCTGCCCAGCTTTTCGCGGGCCTCGTCCTGCCGGTTCTCGACATAGGCGAGCGCCCCCTCGAGCAAGGCCTTGTCGTCGCCCGTCAGGGAGGTCCGGCCGAGAATACTGCGCGCCACCGTCGGCGGACCGCCGCTCAGAATGAACAGAGCGGCGGCGCGAAGATTGCGCGGATCGCTCCAGAACTCCGGGTCGGAGTCGCGAAAGACCGGTTCGAACCGACGCAGCAGGCGTGCCTGCACCGCGATCGCCCGGTTGTTGCCTCTCGCCACCTGATCCTGCAGAAACTGCAGCGACCGGACGATCTCGAAGGGCATCGGCGGACGGGTCAGTTTCCACGGTCCCCGGTCGGAGCTCTCGCCCTCCGAGGTCTCGTCGGCGGACGCCTCGGCCGTTGCGGCATGCGGGTCGCCATGTCCATCCGTTTCCTCGGCAAGGGCCAGGCGCATGCCGGCCCCCGTCAGCGCGAGCGCAGCACCCAGCGCCAGCCAGGACAAGCCGCGCCGTCTCATGCCGCCGCCTCGGTCAGGAAGATCTCGATTCGCCTGTTGGCCGCGGCATCCGGGTCGTTGGGCGTCTTCAGATTCCGGTCAGCCATGCCTTCGATCGACTTCACCCGATTTTCGTCCAATCCGCCGCGAACCAGCATGTAGTAGGCCATCTGAGCGCGGTCGGTGGACAGGCGCCAGTTGTCGTAGGTGCCGCCGTCCTTGTACTGGCGGCCGTCAGTGTGGCCGCGGATGGAAATCGAGCCCTTGCGCGTCGACAGGATGCGAGCGATCTGCTCCATCATCTGGATGGTTTCGGCCTTGGGCTTGGCGGAGCCGATCTCGAACATGCCGCCCTTGACGTCGTCGGCCAACGAGATGGTCACGCCGCCTTCGCCTTCGCTGACTTCGACCTTGGTCTGCGCGCCGGGCGCGAGTGCCGCCAACTGCCGCTCGATCTCCTGCTTCAGCTCCTGCGTCTTGGTCGGCTTGGTCGCTTCCTTCGCCTCGGCGATCTCGGTGTCCTTCTCGTCCTTCGACGCCGCACCACCATCGGCTTCGTCCGATTTCGGCTCCTTGACCACCACGGTGGTCTTGAACTCCGGCAATGCTTCGGCCGCCTTTTTCGTGGCCTTCACCGCATTCGGCTCCAGCTGCCATGAGGTCGGATCGAAGGGATCACGATAGGCGTCGCCGCCGTTCAGTCCCGGCATGCCGCTGCCATCGGGCGTGTTCTCGTCCTCGAAGCGCTCGCCGGTTCCAGGGCCGCCCTCGGCGGCGATCTCCGCCAGAACGGCATACGGGTCGGCGAACAGCGCCTTCTCCTCGCCACCCTTTTCGGGGCCGCCGATCGGCTTGCCGGACGCCTCGCCTTCCGATTCCTGATTGCCCGGGCCATAGTCCGGAATGGGTTCGTCCTGCCCCTTGTTGCCCTCGTCCAATCCGCGCGCCGACGGCGTCGAATCGTTCAGCTTGATCGGATTGAAGTACTGCGCGATCTGGGTCTTCGTGGCATCGTCGGTCGCGTTCGTCAGCCACATGACCAGGAAGAACGCCATCATGGCGGTCATGAAGTCCGCGAACGCGATCTTCCAGACGCCGCCGTGATGCTCATCATGTTCGTCATGGCCACGCTTGACGATGATGATTTCCTGATGTTCGTGCGGTTCCGCTCTCGGGCTCACGACAACGCCTCATCCAGAGCCCGCCGCCATGCCGACAGGCGCGTCTCGATTATGGTCGTATCGGCGAGCACGCGAACCTCTTCGGTGTCCTCGCCTTTTTCGAAGGTCACCAGCTTCCTGTGCTCGCCAAGCCTCTCGGAGAGGCTCGCAAGCAGGTCCTCGGGTCCCGAGGCGACGATCTGGAAAGGCTTGCCGTCGAGCGCCATCGTGCGAATGGCGCCGATCAGTTCCTCCACCGTACGCTGCTGGCGCGCCTCCGTCGCAACGGGACGCAGAACGGCACTGAGCGAGGATTTGACGGCACTTTCCAGGCGCTCCAGACCGAGCGTGAAGCGCTCGGCCATGCGAGTCGCCTCCTCCTCGATCCATTCGCGCCGCGCCTCGGCGATCGCGGACTCCTGAGCCTCGGCCGCGCGCTGGCGCTCCTCGGCCAGGGTCTCGGCGAAGACCGCCTCCATTTCGACGCGCATCGATTCGCGCCCGTCGCAGAAGGCCTTCTCCTTGGCCGCCTCGATGTCGAAAGCCGGCTCCGGTTCCAGATCGGCGGGCTCGTGATCGGCCGCATCCTCGACGATCAGCTGGGGCGCCTCGTCGGTGTCGAACGAGATTACCGACTCCAGCTCGGCTCCGCCGCTCTCGTCGTCGACCACCGAGAGATGCTCGAAGATCGGCTGCTCGGGGCGGCTGCGGCGATCGGACTTCGCCGGTCGGAAAGGGGCAGTGCTGCGTTGTTCGAATTCGGAAAGATACTGGGCAAGAGGGATCGCGTTCATGCGGCCTCCTTCTGATGAATCCACTGTTTCAAGATCTCAGCGGCCTGGACTTCGTCGAAGTCGACAAGCTTGGAGAGACGTGCCTGCGGCGAGTTGTGCTTGCTGCGGTTCAGATCCTCGAGCAGATCGGCGTCCATGTCGTCGCTGCCACCGATCGCACCGCCGCCGCCGAAGTCGATGCCGGCCAGCAGGTTCTCCGCCATCTCGTTGGTCAGCTCGCCGCCGTCGCCCAGGCCGGCCATGACGTCGCCTCCGGCGAAGTCGGCGAGCCCCGCATTCTCCAGGTCGAGCATGCCCTCGTCGGCGGCCACGGCGGTGGACGGAGCGGCAGTGATGGCACGAATGGCAGGCTTGAGGCCGAACCAGATGAGCAGGACCGCGACCACGAGAGCCGTCAAGGCGTTGATGAGCGTGCCGGACTGGCGCATGAACATCTCACCGAAGCCAGGCGACGGCACGGGCTCCAGGGCCTCGTTGGATGCCACGAAATCGACGGCGGTGACGGTGATCTGGTCGCCACGCTCCTCCGAATAGCCCGACGCCGAAGCGATCAGCCCACGCACGTCCTGGAGCGCCGCGTCGACCTGTTCGGGCGTGGCGTTCTCGCCGATCGTCTCGGCCAGGCGACCCCGGTTGACGACCACGGCGATGGACAGGCGGTCGACCGAATAGCCGTCGCTGACGGTGGAGACGCGCTTCTCGTTGATCTCGTAGTTGGACAGCTCCTCGCGCCGTTCGGTCTCAGATATGGACTGATTGCCACTGCCGCCGGCCGCCTGATCCTGCGGGATGTTCTGGTCCACCGTCGCCGGCTGGTCCTGAGTCGTGTCGTTGGAATTCGAGGTCTCGCGCACCGAACGTACGGACCGCTCGACCCGGCCGTCCGGATCGAAGATGCGCTCGTCGATCTGCTTGCGGTCGGTGTTGAGGCGCGCAACCACGCTGGACTGGAAATTGCCGATGCCGAGATACGGCGCCAGGGTGCGGCGAATCGAATCCTCGATTCCCTGCGAAACCACCTTCTCGATGCCGAACAGCTTGGTCGGCGCGGCCGACACACCGTCGTCGCCGGAGGCCAGCAGCGTGCCGTCGGCGTTCAGAATCGTGACCTCGTCGACCGTCATCGACGGCACCGCCGCCGCGACGAGATGGCGAATCGCCTGCGCTTCGCTGAACGCCTCGTCATTGTCGGTGCGAATGACGACGCTGGCCGAAGGCTTCTGGCTCTCGCGCCGGAAGGAACCTTCGTCGGGCAGGACGATATGCACGCGCGCGGCGCGCACGCCCTTCAGGGTCTGGATCGTTCGCGCGATCTCGCCTTCCAGGGCGCGAACCCGCGTCACCTCCTGCATGAAGGAGGTCAACCCCATCGAACCGAGTTCATCGAACAGTTCGTAGCCGGCGCTTTCGGAGCGCGGCAGGCCGTTCTCGGCGAGAAGCGCGCGTGCCGGCCCGGTCTGCGAGAACGGCGTCATGACCGTATCGCCGGCGGTGTTGACGTCGAACGGGATGCCCGCGTCGGCAAGTGCGGCGGTGACGCGTGTGACGTCGGCTCGGTCGAGCCCGGAATACAGCGTCTCCATGTCGGGACGACTGAGATAGTATGCGCCGATGCCGACGATCGCGACAATCAGCGCGCCGACAATGGCCAACGCGCCCAATCTCCGAGGCCCCAGGGCCCCGAGATTCGCCATCACCTGCTCGATCTGTTCGCGTCCGACGAACGCCATGAACGCCCCCTCGATGCCATGAGCTGCACTTGCAGACGGACTATCGCGGGACAAGCTTGCGCGGGGATTAAGCTACGGCTAACGAAGATTAACGCGCCGACGGTCCGACGATCCGCAGCGTCAGGGCGGCAAGGGGTCTGGCAGCTCGAAGAATTAACGTTCTCAGTGAAGCTGCGGCACCTCCGTCCATCGGGGATTCAGCGCACAAAAAGCCCCCGAACCGCGTGGGATCCGGGGGCTCAAGTTTAACAGCATCGACGTCAATGCATCAGTGCAGCGTCGGCGTGGACGACTCGTCGTCCGGCATCAGCGCCTTACTGAAAAAGCGACAGGATGTTCTGAGCCGATGAGTTGGCGATCGACAGTGCCTCGACACCCAGCTGCTGCTGGACCTGCAAGGCCTGAAGCCGGGTCGATTCCTCGTTCATGTCGGCATCGACCAGATCGGAGACGCCCTCGTCGATCGTGTCCATCAGGCTGGTGACGAAGTCGCTCTGGAGGTCCAGGCGGCTCGACACGGCGCCCAAGGTCGCAGCGGCGCTGGTCACCTTGGAGATCGCGTCGTTGATCGCGTTCAGGTAGGAGGTGATGTCCGCATCCGAGGCGGTGACGTCCATATCCAGGATGCTGACGCCCTGGCTGGATTCCACCGAGCTGATCGTGATTTCCGACGTGCTGGTGTCGGACGCCGCACTGTTCGTGAAGACGATCGCGCCCGAATCGTCGACGGAAGCCGTCACATCGCTGATCCCGGCGTCTTCCAACGCCTGGTTGATCACCGTCGCATAGTCGTCGGCGCTGGTGATCTCGCCATCCGCGTCATCGCCCAGGGCCGTGTTGATGGTGTCCTGGTCAATGGTGACGGTGACGGCATCGCCACCGTTGATGGTCACGTCGAACGAGATCGAGTCGTTGGCATCCAGCGTGATCGTGTCATCGAAGGCGGTCGTCATCGTCGCCGTCGACGCATAGGTCGTGGAGCTCGTCGCCGTGCTGGAGTCGAAACCCTCCATGGTGCCGGTGCTGCCGGCGGTGTAGGTGGAGCTGACGAGCGAGACGGAGCTGTCGACGCCATTCGCGGAGGTGATGGTGATCGTGCCGTCACCATTGGCGGTGATGGTGACGCCCGTCACGCCGCTCAGGGCATTGTCGTCAGCATCTTCGGCACTTCCGATCAAGGCGCTGATTTCCGACTCCTCGTCGAAGTCGTTGAAATCGACTTCTGCGGCATCGAGCGTGTACTGAGTGCCGTCGACCTCGATGACGAACTGCAGCGTGTCGCTGGTATCGCCGTCCGTGATGGTCGGGATCGTCAGGGTCAGCGAGGCGCTGGCGACATCGGCCGTCGCGCCGGCCAGGCCGCCGACTTCGGTGTTGCCCGACTTGCCGGCGTCGAGGATGCCTTCGCCCGAGCTCGAGCCGTCGACCAGCGCCATGTCGCTGACGTCGATGGAGATCGAGCCGACCGTCACATTGCCGGAGCTGTCGCGGGTGAAGGAGGAGACGATCGACTTGGTGTCTTCGTAGCTGCTCAGATCGGAGTTCACCGACAGCCAGTTCTCGCCGGAGAAGGACGAGGCGGAGGCGATCGACACGAGCTGATCCTGAAGTTGCGAAATCTCGTCCTGCAGAGCGTCGAGATCGGCACCTTCCGAAGAGGCCGAAGTCAGCTTCTCCTTGATCGAATCGAGAACGTCGAGCGTGCTCTCCAGTCCCTGATAGGCCGTATCGACCGTCGAGGAACCGATGGAAAGAGCGTCGCTGACCGCGGACAACGCCGAATTGTCGGAATTCAGCGTGGTCGAGATCGACCAATAGGCGGCGTTATCGGAGGCGGAATTGATCTTCTGGCCGGTGGAGATCCGGTTCTCGGTCTCTTCGAGCGAGGAATTGGTGCTCTGGAGGACGCGGAGGGCCTGGGTCGCGGCGGCGTTGTAAAGAACGCTGGTCATTGAATGTGCTGTCCCGAAAAATTGTTGATCTTGGGGACATTCCGGGTCGCTGCCGGGATGACGAGCCGGCTTCATGCCTTCGACCGGTCCTGCCCGATCAATTCGTCATGCCGGTAATCTAGTCAGCACATATTAATGGCCTATGAAAATTCGTCGTGTTCGATTTTATTGAATGCTAAACATAACGTCCTCCCGACGAAGCAAAGCGGGGCCGCTTTGTCTGCGGCAGGGAGCCGAGGCCGAACACAAAAAACCCCCGGACCACGAAGGGTCCGGGGGGCTCCAAGTCATGGCCGCACCGACTCTAGGTACTCAGTGCAGCATTGTCGGTTAGGCCGGCTCGTCGTCCGGCACTAACGGCCTACTGGAAAAGGGCCAGGACGTTCTGCGCCGTCGAGTTTGCGATCGACAGAGCCTGGACGCCCAGCTGCTGCTGGACCTGCAAGGCCTGCAGGCGCGTCGACTCGGCATTCATATCGGCATCGACCAGACCGGAGACACCCTCGTCGATGGTGTCCATGAGGTCGGTGACGAAGGTCTGCTGCAGCTCGATGCGGCTGGCCACCGCGCCCAGCGACGAGGCCGCCGCCGTGACGTTGGTGATCGCCTGGTTGACGACCGAGATGTAGGCAGACAGCACGTCCGCGCGGGTCGTGTCATCGACGCCGAGCGCGGCCAGGGCCGAGTCGGAGATGTCGATGTCGGCCACCGAGATGGTGTCGGCGCCCGTGGACGACTCCACGTTGGAGATGGCGACGCTGCCCGAACCGGTCGACGACTTGGCGATCGTGATGGTGCCCGAGCTGTTGGACGCCGTCAGGCCGGTGACGCTGGCGTCGGACAGGGCCTGGTTGATGACGGCGGCGAAGTCGTCGCCGTCGGCGATGATGCCATCGGTCGTGGACAGCGCCTCGTCGATGGTGTCCTTGGTGATCGTCACGGTGGTTGCCGTGCCGCCGTCGATCGCCACGTCGAAGCTCAGGCTGTCGCCGTCGTCGAAGGTGACGGACGAGGAGAACGTCGAGCCGAGAGTGGCATAGGCGGCGGCGGCCGTCGTGGCGGCAGTGCCCGTATCGGAGCCGGCGGTCAAGCCGAGGACCGAAGTCGTGGCGCCATCGCCGTCGACCCCCGCGAAGTTGTCGAAGGCCAGACCGTAGTTCTCGCCCGTGCCGACGGTGGTGACGGTGATGTTGGTGCCGTCGTTGCTGACGGTGACCACACCGGCGCCATAGGCCTCGTTGAAGGCCGCCTGCAGGTTGGTGGTCATGTCGCCGATGGTGCTCGCCGCGGCAACCGACAGAGTTTGACGGTCGGCCGAGATCGAGCCCGAGCTGTCGGTGTAGACCGTGACGTCGAACTGGACCTGGTCACCCGCATCGTAGTTCGTGGCGTCGAAGGCACCGAGGTCGTAGGCCGCCGCCGTGCCCGTGCCGCTGACCGTCGCGGTCACGGCCAGGCCCATGTTGATGTTGGCCGCCGTGGTGCCGTCGCTGTCGACGTCGTCCGTCGTCACCTGGACGATGGCGAAGTTCTGGTCCGCCCCCGTGTCGTCGGTCTCGAACGTGATGGTACCGGAGCCGTTGCCGGACACGCTCAAGCCGCCGCCGAAGGTCGAGCCGTCGCTGATCTTCGTGGCGTTGTCGATCGCGGTCTGCAGGGCAGTCGCGAAGTCCGACTCAGAGATACCGGCGGTCAGCGTGACCGTCTGCGCCTGATAGACGTCGCCATTGTACTGGAAGCGGAAGTCGAGAGTGTCGCCCGCGTCCGACGTACCGGAGAACGAGAAGCTCGAGCTCGCTGCCGTACCCGTTCCGAAGGTCGCAACGGTGCTGTTGGACAGGCCGAGAGCGTCCGTGGCATCGCCGTCGCCGTCGACCGCGGTCACGGACGTGACGGCAACCGACGACGAGGCGCCGGTGGTGGCCGAGGTGATGGTTATCTCGCTGGTCGTGCCATCGACGGCGACCGTCACCTTGCCCGAGCCGATGACGCCGTCAATCGCGCTCTGCATGTTGGTGGCGAAGTCGCTGCCGTCGGACGCGACCGAGCCGAGGGTGAACTCGACGTACTGAGCCGCGGCGCCATCGACAGCGATGTTGAAGGTGATCGTGTCGTTGGTGTCGAAGCCGGCCATGTTGAGGGTGCCGAGCGAAGCGACCGCAGCGGTTGCCGTCGCCGTCACTTCACCAGCCGTCGAAGTGGCCGTGTCGAGACCCTGCGTGCCCGGGGCCGAACCCGTGGCGTCGGTGCCGCCGACGGACAATGCGTTGCCGTCCGAATCGGTGAGCTGAACGGCGCTGTCGAGGATACCCGAGCTGGAGTAGGAGTCGTACAGGACGATGTCCGAGGTGTCGATCGTGATGGTGCCGATCGAAACCGAGTTGTTGGCATCGCGGGTGAACGACGACACGACGCTCTTGGTCGCGCTGTAGCCCGAAACGCCCGAATTGACCGACAGCCAGTTCTCGCCCGAGAAGCTCGAGGAGGTGGCGATCGACTCAAGCTGATCCTGGAGGGCGCTGATCTCGTCCTGCACGGCCTGGGCGTCGACGCCGTCCTGCGTGGCGGAGGTCAGCTTTTCCTTGATGGAGTTGAGAACGTCGAGGGCGTTGTTCAGGCCGGTATAGGCGGTGTCGACGGTCGCCGCACCCAGGCCGAGGGCGTCGGAGACGCTCGACATGGCGGCATTGTCGGACTTCAGCGTGGTCGAGATCGACCAGTAGGCTGCATTGTCCTTGGCCTCGCCGATCTTGAGACCGGTCGAGATGCGGTTTTCGACCTTGTCGAGCTGGTCGTTGGTGCTCTGGAGAACGCGCAGAGCGGTCGTCGCCGCGGCGTTGTAGAGAACGCTGGTCATGGATTTGGTTGTCCCGAAAAACTGTTGATCTTGGGGGACATTCCGGGTCGAGCCGGGATGACGAGACGGCATCATGCCTTCGACCGGAAGTTTTCGGTCAATCCGCCATGACCGAAACACTAGATTTCTCTAGTTAATCATAAGTAAAAAACCACAACGCAAATCGTAATTAAATTAACTATTATTCCATTAACTTAGATTATATTACGCATACAAATATATAAAATAAGCTTCATATAATTACTATCGCTCTATATTTATTTATGTCTACATATGTTCATCGCATACAGATTGTTTGTGTAGCTTATAAAAATATAACTGACATGAAGTTTATCAAGAGTTATTTCATACCTTCAATTGTTATTTAAATAAAAATCGTCGGTAATTAAAATTGTATCTGTTTTATTCTGAGTTTTACGAATAGTTTTGAGTATCAATATCCCCGTCAGCAACGACAAGACATACGGGGAAAACAAAATGTACGGAATTACCACCAACTATGCTTCGACCGCCGCTCTGCGCAACCTGCAGTCGATCAACAAGTCGCTTGAGACCACGCAGGGCCGGATTGCCAGCGGCCTGAAAGTCGCCTCCGCCAAGGACGGCGCCGCCGCCTGGTCGGCCGCCACGGCCATCCGTTCGGAAATCTCGACCTACGGTACTTTGATCGATGATCTGGATTACTACAGCGCGGCAGCCGATACCGCTGCGACGGCCGCCGAGAGCATCGTCGACGCGCTGAACGACATCAAAACGGCGCTGACCAACTATCAGAACACGTCGGACACGGATGAACAGGACGCCTACGTCGACGAGATCGAGGCTGCGCAAGACACGATCATAGCGGCCTTGGCCGCCTCCACGACCGACAGCGTCGACTGGCTCTCCAACACCACCGCCATCTCCTTCAACACCGGCGTCGACAGCTCAGGCGGACTCCTGACCGACGGCTACACGCCCGGCGTCGACCTTGACGACGTGCTGACCAACACGGCGATCGGCGGCACCAATTCGCTGACCACCTTCATCACGACCTTTACGTCGTCCGACATGAGCTCCTCGAGCAAGATCGACGACATCGAGGACGCCATCGACACGGCCATCACCAACGCCACGTCGATCGCCACCGGGCTTGGCGCCATGGCCGATCGCATCGACTCCCACGAGACCTTCCTGCAGGCGATCTACGACATCAAGGAGAGCGCACTGTCCACTCTGGTCGACGCGGACATGGAAGAGGAATCGGCCAAGCTCTCGGCCTTGGAGGTTCAGCAGCAGTTGGCGATCACCGCCCTGCAGATCTCCAATTCGTCTTCGCAGAACATCCTCGCTCTATTCCAGTAAGCCCACCGGGACACGCCTTCCCCGTGGCGCGCTACCCGGGGACCACTTACTGGAACGCACCCTCGGCGATCTTCGCCGAGGGTGGCCAGCGTTTGGCGGCCCGTGGAGCCGCTCGGCCATGGTTGATTGTTCCTGACTGGCACACGCGCGATTTTCGCGAATCTCTTTGCGCTTTCCTAAATATAAATCTGGGCACCAAGCCAATACGACTGATTATATAAAATTATAACATTATGATAAGCTAGGTTTTGAATAAATATGACCTAGTAGTTTCCCGTCGATAACGACAAATCGGAACGGGGAAAATTAGATGTACGGCATTTCTTCTAACTACGCCGCCAATTCTGCACTTCGTAATCTGCAGTCGATCAACAGCGACCTCGAAACGACGGAGACCCGTATCTCCAGCGGACTGAAGGTGAATTCGGCCAAGGACGACCCGACGGCTTGGGCTGCCGGCAAGGCGATCAGCTCGGAGATGTCGACCTACGAGACGCTGATCGACGATCTCGATCTCTACAGCGCAGCCGCCGAAACCGCCTATACCGCGGCCGAGAGCATCTACGACGCGCTCGCCGACATCCAATCGGCGCTGACGAACTATCAAAATACCTCCGACGCCGACGAGCAGGCGGCCTATGTGGACGAGATCGAGGCCGCACAGTCGACGATCATCTCGGCTCTGGCGGCGTCCACGACCGACAACATCGACTGGCTCAATTCGACCAGTGCGATTTCATTCAATATCGGTGTCGACGGCAACGGCGATTTTCTGACCGATGGCTACACGCCCGGCGTCGATCTCGACGAGGTCCTGACCAACACGGCGATCGGCGGCGACGAAGGACTGACGACCTTCATCACCACCTTCACGGAATCGGACATGAGTTCGTCGGACAAGATCGACGACATCGAGGATGCCATCGAATCCGCCCTTTCGAACGCCTCGTCGATCGCCACCGGTCTCGGCGCCATGGCGGACCGGATCGACTCCCACCAGACCTTCCTGCAGTCGATCTACGATATCAAGGAGAGTGCGCTTTCCACTCTCGTCGATGCGGATCTGGACGAGGAATCGGCAAAGCTGTCGGCTCTCGAAGTGCAGCAGGAGCTTGCGATCACGGCGCTCTCGATCGCCAATTCTTCGAGCCAGAACATCCTCGCGCTCTTCCAGTAGGCTTCTCGGGAATCCGCACTTCCCCGTTGCGCATTTCCCGCAACAGCCTACGGAAGCACACCCTCGGCGATCCCCGCCGGGGGTGTTCTTGCTTTACGAGAACTTACTGTCCCGGGCGGAGTTTGGAAAAAATTTGTAATAGTTTTCAGCAGGATATTCAGATCTGGCGGGTATTGTCCGTCCCATAAGAGCCCAACAGGGCCGACCACAGGGAAAGGCGACAACGATGACGACCATGACGCAGATCATGCGACCCACTCCCCGCCAGGGGCGCCGCTCAGCTCTCGACCCGGCAAAGCTCACTCTGCTGTTGCCGTCACCGAGCCCCTCGGCGGAAGCCGTTCTCGAGCTGTTTCGATAAAAAACGGGGACGAAACAACTGGAGAAACAACAAGGCCGGCGCCCTCTTCGAGGATCGCCGGCCTTTTATTTTGGTCGAGCAGGAGTGCCTTCAGAAGAAGGATCTGACCAGCGAGCCGACAAGCATGTTCCAGCCGTCGATCAGGATGAAGAACAGGATCTTGAACGGCAGAGAGATGATGGTCGGCGGCAGCATCATCATGCCCATCGACATGGTGAGCGTCGCCACGATCATGTCGATGACCAGAAACGGCAGGACGATCAGGAAGCCGATTTCGAAACCGCGGCGCAGTTCGGAGATCATGAAGGCGGGGATCAGCACGCGGAAGTCCACCACCTCGCCCTCGCCGTCGCCCTGCTGCACCGGCTCGACGCGGCTGCGGCTGGTCGCCTCGGCGATGTCGTCGAACAGCGCCAGATCTTCGGCGCGCACCTGGCTCAGCATGAAATCGCGGAAGGGATCGGAAATCTGCTCGAACGCCTCCTGCTCCGTGATCTGATTGTCCAGCATCGGCTTCAGACCGTTGTTCCAGGCGCGATCGAAGGTCGGCGCCATGACGAAGAAGGTCATGAACAGTGACAGCGAGATCAGGATCAGGTTGGCGGGCGTCGTCTGCAGCCCGAGGCCGCTCCGCAGGATCGACAGGGCGATGACGATACGGGTGAACGAGGTCACCATCACCAGAAGGCCGGGCGCGATCGACAGCACCGAGACGATGCCGAAGAGCTGGACGATACGACCCGAAGCGGCAGCATCGCCGGCCGGAATGAGCGAGGCCAGGCTGTTCGCTGTCGAGGCGGCGTCCTGCGCCAGCGCGAGGCTTGGCACCAGCAGGCTCAGCAGGCACCCGAGGAGGAGCGAAGCCCTGTTCATTCGGCGACCATCGTCTCGATGATGAAGTCGAGCACGGCGGGCGAGCGCAGCTTGGCGCGCTCGGTCAGGTCTTCGCGAAGGTGCAGCAGGCCCCGCGCGCCCTGCAGCTGCGGCAGCTGGACGGTGCGCAGATAGGCGAGCATGTCACCGCCGATCCGCGCCGCCAGGACGTCCGGGTCCTCCACCTCGTTCTCGCGCACCACGATCGAGGCCTGCATGCGCAGCAGGACGGAACTCGGCGAATAGAGGTTGGTGACGATCGGCTCCAGCGGCACCAGCAGGATCGGCCCGGCCTCGGGATCGCCGCCATAGAGGCTGCCCGGCGCGGCGACATGGCCTTCGCTCGCGCCCGCTTCGGCGGTTCCCTCGGCCGCGGGCGGCGCCGGCGGCTCGCTGCCGCCGATCAGGAAGCCGATACCCGCCCCGCCGGCGACGGCCACGGCCGTCAACGCCACCACCGTCAGGATCATGGGCATGAGACTGCCGCTTTTCTTCGGCTTGTTCTCTTCCAGGATCGCGTTGAGGGCCTCAAGGCCGTCGGCACTCGTATCGGTCATCAGCCGAACCTTCTTGTGCTGGACAAGGCGAAGAGCGATTGCTCGGCCGGCTCGGCACAGCTGGGCGCACGATCCGGCCCCTGAAGCGATAGCCGGTCAGGCTGTTCCGAGACTTGCTTAACAAAGCGTTACCGGTGCCTGACGATCGTTACGGCACCCAGGGGTCAGCCACGCGACAGTCGGCGAGCGGCGCCCGGCAACGACAAGCCCGCGCGGCGGGTGCCGGCGCGGGCTTTTCCCAGTCCGGTCGAGCCGGCGATCAGTAAGGCGCGATGGCGTCGTAGATCTGCTGTCCCCAGCCGGGCTGCTGGACGTCGGTAATCCGGCCACGGCCGCCATAGGAGATCCGGGCTTCGGCGATCTTGTCGTAGAAGATCGTGTTGTCGGGCAGGATGTCGCGCGGCCGGATGATGCCGGCGATCGACAGCACGCGCACCTCGTAGTTGACCCGTACCTCCTGCTGGCCGCTGATGAACAGATTGCCGTTCGGCAGCACCTGGGTCACGACAGCGGCGACCGACAGGTTGATGTTCTCCTTGCGGCTGATGTTGCCCTTGCCTTCCATGTCCGAGCTGTTGTCGGCCGCCAGATCGAAGCTGAGCGGCCCGAAGCTCATATCTTCATACGACCCCTCGGCGCCCAAGCCGTTCGATATGTCCGATTCGCGGGATCGCTTGGTGTTGTTGTCGAGCGACGCCTTGTCGTTGATCACGATCTTGACGGTGACGATGTCGCCGACATTGAGCGCCCGCGGATCGCTGTAGAGAGCGGCGCCACGATCGTTCCAAAGCGAGCGGCCGACGATCGGCGCGGGCGCAGGATAGGCGACCTGCTGGGTGATCGGCGGCGTGACGACGCCGGAGCCGACCGGCGACATGCTCGGTTCGCGCATGAAATCTTTCGGTGGCGTCGAGCAGCCGGCCAGAAGGGCGACCGCGGTCAGCGCCAGGGCGCCTTTCGCCTTGATCACGACTGCTTCTCCGTGGTGAGCGACGGCGCGTCGGGGTCCATGGTGGTCTGAATGATCAGATTGGCCAGTTCGGCGGCCGTCTGCGCCGGCATCTCGCTCATGATGTCGCTGGCCGTGCGCGACTTCAACTTGACCAGGATCGCGGCCGCGCTCTTGCGGTCGATGCTGGTCAGCTGCGCCGCAGCGGCATCGGCCGGCATTTTGGCGTAGATATCAATAACGACCGGGCTGGCGCTGTCGATGAACTGCTGACGCTTCTGCAGCCAGTCCTGATACTCCTGGCGCTTGGCCTCGAGGTCGGCGATCCGCGTCTCGATCTGCTTTTCCAGCTCCTTCAGCCGTTCCGCCTGGATGACGTAGCGGGCGTCCTGGGCCTTGTCGGCGATGTTGAGGCAGTAGCGCTCGACCTCGCTGCCGTCCTGGCGCGCGGTTTCGACCGTTCCGTCCGCACCGATCCGGCGAACCTGCTGCACCGGCACCACGGCGGCCTCGTCGGCCTGGGCCGGGTTTTCCGTCTCCTGGGCCATGACTGTCGTCGAGCCCAGCATGAGCGGGACGGCCATCGCGATCAGCAGTGCCGAGGCGGCGGCGGCTGGCCGCACGGGCCGGGTGAGAATGTGGATCGGCTTCATCATTGATCTCATGTCCTGATGCATCATTCCACCACGAGATCGGCCTGCAGCGCGCCGGCAGTCTTGATCGCCGAGAGGATCGCGATGATGCCCGTCGGCTTCAGGCCGATCCGGTTCAGGCCGCGGACGACCGTGTCGAGGTTGGAGCCCTCGACAATGGCGAAGTTGCCGCCGTCCTGCTGCGCATCGATGACGGTTTCGGCGGTCACCGTGGTCTGGCCGTCGGAGAACGACGCGGGCTGCGAAACAGCCGGCAGTTCGGTGACGCGCACCGTCAGATTGCCGTGGGTGACGGCGACCGGCGAAATCTGCACCTCCTGGCCGATCACCACCGTGCCGGTGCGTTCGTCGATCACCACTCTCGCTGCCTGATCCGGCGTCACCGTGAGTTGGCCGATCTCGGCGATGAACCGCGTGCTGGAGATGCGCGCCGGGCGGGTCAGCTGGATCGTCCGCAGATCCTGCTCGCGCGCCACCGGCCCGCCATAGCATCGGGCGGCGAAGGCGTTGATCGTGTCGACCATGCGGATCGTCGTGGCATAGTCGGGATTGAGCAGCTGCATGGTGAGCATCGAGTCGTCGAAGGTACCCGGCACCTCACGCTCCACCAATGCGCCGTTGGCCACCCGGCCGGTGGTCGGCACACCCTGGGTCAAGCGCTCCGACTCGCCCTCGCTGGTGAAGCCCGTCACGGCCAGCGAGCCCTGGGCGACCGCGTAGATTTCGCCGTCGGCGCCATAGAGAGGCGTCATGACGAGGGTGCCGCCCATCAGAGAGGACGAATCGCCCATCGACGAGACGGTCACGTCGATCCGCGAACCGGCCCCGGCGAAGGCCGGCAGTTCGGCCGTGACGATGACCGCCGCGACGTTGCGGCTGCGCGGAGAATTCGAGCGGACGTTGACGCCCATGCGGTCGAGCATCGACTGGATCGACTGCTCGGTGAAGGGCGAGTTGCGCAAGCTGTCGCCGGTCCCCTGGAGGCCGATGACCAGACCGTAGCCGACGAGCTGGTTTTCGCGCACGCCCTTGACCGAAGTGACGTCCTTGATCCGCACGCCGCCGGTGCTGGCCGGCATGTAGGACGCCGCGCAGGCCGAAGTGGCACTCGATCCGGCGCGGTAGGAGGATCCCGCCAGGTCCGCGCCCTGGGAGGGGACGTTCAGAAGGGCCAGAAAGGCCAGGGACAGGCCGAAGGACGTCGCTTTCATCGTGCGCTCACCTCGATGGATCCATCGCTGGCGGCCATGCCGACGATCACGACGCCGGTGTCGGCATTGCGCACGCGGATGACCTCACCCTCGGCCGCAGACTGCAACGGCACGCCGAGGCTCGTGATCATCAAACCGCCGTCGCGATAGACGATGGTCGTCGGCACCCCGGCCTTGACCACATCCGGCGTCGTCAGATCGGCGAGCATGATCGGCTTGTTGGGCAGAAGCGTACGCCGGGCGATCTTGCCTTCCAGCATCTCCTCCTCGATCGCGTAAGCCGACAGCCGGTCGCCGGGCACCCGGAATCGCCTGTGGTCCATCACCTTGTCGAGAACGACCTGGCCCGGATAGACCACGGCGTTCGGGACCGGCAGGTCGATGTCGGCCGCGAAGGCGCGCAACGGCACCAGGAGAAGCAGCAGCGCCAGGACCGCGACCGCGCAGGCGTAGACGATCTGCAGCTTCGTTCCGGACGAGGCGAGCGGACGGTTCATGATCAGCGAATACCCGTGGAGACGACGCCGGACATGTCGTCGGCCGCCTGGATCACCTTGGAGTTCATCTCGTAGGCGCGCTGGGCCGAGATCAGCTCGGTGATTTCCTGCACCGGATCGACGTTGGAATCTTCCAGATAGCCCTGGTTGATCGTGCCGAAGCCGGGGTCGCCGGCAATGCCGGCCACCGGCGCGCCGGACGCCGCGGTCTCCTTGAACAGGTTGCCACCCTGTGCCGCGAGGCCGGCCTCATTGGCGAAGGTGACGAGCGTCAACTGACCCAGTTCCTGTTCGACTCCGTCGACCGTGGCGTAAACCTGACCCGACGAATTGACGCTGACGGCGGTCGACTCGAGGGGAATATTGATCGCGGGCTCGACTGCCAGGCCATCGACCGTCACGAGTTGTCCCTGATCGTTGGTGTTGAAGGCACCGTCGCGGGTATAGAGGATATCGCCGCCCGAACCCTGGATCTGGAACCAACCCTGGCCGCTGACTGCGAGATCCAGCTGGTTGCCGGTCTGGGTGAAGGTGCCCTGGATATTGACCGAGCGAATGGCGGCCGTGCGCACGCCGAGGCCGATCTGCGCGCCTTCGGGAACGACAGCCTCGCCGCCGCGGGCCGGCACGCCCGCCAAACGTTCCACCTGATAGAGAAGATCGGTGAACTCGGCGCGCGAGCGCTTGAAACCCGTCGTGTTGACGTTCGCGATGTTGTTCGCGATCACCTCGACATTGGTCTGTTGGGCGCTCATGCCGGTGGCGGCGATGGCAAGTGCTCTCATCGACTATTCCTTCCCGCGAACGGGTCCTTTACGAGTTGGGCTCGCCGAAGCGCCGGACCTGACGGCCGCCAGCTATCGACATTGGATCGGAGGCGACCCTGACGCGGCAGAGGCGTCAGATCGCCATCCGCGAGACTTCCTGATAGGCGGCGATCACCTTTTCGCGCAGCGCGACGGCCGTCTGCAGTGTGCGCTCGGCCTCCATCACGGCATCCACGACGGCCTGGGTCGAGGCCTCGCCCTTGACGCCCTGGATCGAGACCGCTTCGGCCTGCTTGAGCGAGCCGACCGCATCGGAGGCGACCTGGGACATGATCTCCGAGAAACTGGCCGGCTGCCCCAGTTGCTCGGCAGTCGGCGTGGAAACGCCGCTGGCCCCCATGTTGGTATCGATGCGGGTGGTATCGAGACGCGGAAGCGCGGCACCAATGGCTGAAATCATGGAATCAGCTCCTCAGGAGATCGATGGTCATGTTGATGAGCTCGCGAGCCTGCTTGATGACCTGCAGGTTGGCCTCATAGGATCGGTTGGCCTCGCGCATGTCGGCCATTTCCACGAGCATGTTCACGTTCGGCAGCTTCACGTAGCCGTCGGCGTTCGCGGCGGGATTGCCGGGATCGTATTCGGTCTGAAACGGCGTCAGGTCGTTGCCGATGTCGCCGATCTTGACCATTTCGCTGCC
Organism: Consotaella aegiceratis; assembly: GCF_036541425.1. Classification (NCBI taxonomy): domain Bacteria; kingdom Pseudomonadati; phylum Pseudomonadota; class Alphaproteobacteria; order Hyphomicrobiales; family Aurantimonadaceae; genus Consotaella; species Consotaella aegiceratis. Next base: position 54,189 of record NZ_JAZHFT010000009.1, on the reverse strand, counting down.
GGACAGCGCGTCGAGCTCGCTCTCGAAGGTCACCGTCTTGCGGCGATAGGGATCGGAGCCGGGCGTTTCGCCCGTCGACTGAACGTTGGCGATGTTCTCGGACACCACGCGCAGGCGCGTCGACTGTGCTTCGAGACCACTCGAGGCGATCTTCAGTGACGAAATGATCGGATCGGACATGGCGGAATCAGCCCTTGACGGTCGACATGAACATGCTGTGGAAGGCTTTCACGATGGAGGTGTTGAGCGCGAAGTCGCGCGACACCTCGCCCGCCTTGAGCATTTCCTGCTCCAGCGTGACGGAGTTGCCGGAATGCAGCACATCCCAGGCATCCTCGCCGGTTTCTTCGACGTCCACGCTGCGCCCGCCCGCGCTGACCAGGTGCAGCGGGCTCGAGCCGCTCATTTCGAGCCGGGTCGTCTCCATGACGTCGGAGAAGGGCTTGATATCCTTCGACGTGTAGCCGGGCGTGTTCGCGTTCGCGACGTTTTCCGCAATCACCGTCTGGCGGTTGGAAAGCCACTCCGCCCGGCGGGACGCGACACCCATGAGGTACATTTGATCCATCGACGCCTCCGCCGTTCTTGTCGTAACGAGGCAAGAACTAACGGCAGGCGCTTGTCTGAAACTTGAGCAAGACAGCATCCGAGCACTGTAAGTGCCGCAGCGGACTTTCAGCCGACCGTGTATTCGACGGATCAGCTCGCGGCGGGCGCAGTCGAGGATGGTGGGCGGACCCAGCGGCACCGCCTTGGCCTCTTCGCCGTGCCCGAGCGGCAATTCGCCCAGGACCGGGTCGCCGGGAGGCGCCAGGTGTTCATGCAGACGATCGAGAAGGGTGAGCGAGCCGATCAGAGCGAAGTCGGTGAACTGTTCGACCAATGACGCCCCGGTTTCGCGTTGTCAAAAGGTCGCGTAGCGGCGATTCGGGGGTCCAATCCTCGTCACGAAGCGCGCCAAGCAGGCCGCCACCGACACCATTTTTCCAAATCGCCATGTGGGGGATGGAAATGTCGCTGAACCCGACGACAAGCTTCGGATCCCGCTTCGCTGCGGCGAAGTCCAGGCGGTCGCGATCCGATAGGCCCCCTTGCCGCCGCGCGTGGCGAAGATGGCCCGAACGTCCAGATCGCGCAGGGCCGAGTCGAAATCGGATGGACGCTTGTCGTCGGTGCCGGTCCGATCATGCCGCTTGCGAAGACAGTGGCGCTGAAATCGACGCCGAATCCCCAGCCTCTCAGACGCTCTGCCGCGGCTTCCACGTCCTTGCGGCGCGGCGAGTTCGCCGGCGAGACAAACCGGATGAGATCCCCTCGACGCAGGGGCGCCGGCATGACGATCGTGCGGTGCCGTTCGGGTTCCATGCCCCAGGCTGACACCCCGGCCGCCAAAGATCACGCGGCCAGACCCGCATTCTCACAGCCGCTCGCGCGACGCGGCCGCGATCTCAGACGACGTCGACGAAGGTGCGCGGCTTCAGCTTGGCTGCCGCGATCGCCTGGCGCAGATGGTCGGTCGTCTGTTCCTCGTCGAGATCGGGCGCCGCCTCGATATAGCTGATGTCGACCGCGGCGTTCACCGCCCCGAGTTCCAGGCGGAAATGCACCGTCACCGGCTCGTGCCGGAAAGTCAGATCGAGCATGATGACGGGAACCGAACCCCAGGAGATTTCGACATCGCCGCCATCGGCAAAACGCAGGGCACCCGGCTTCATATGAAGCTCGCTCGACGAGCGTACGATGTCGGCGATGTTGCCATACTGGTTCATGCGCAGAAAGGCGATGTAGTCCACCACCTCCACGAGCCGCAATTCGGCGACGATCTCCTGGATGCCATCGGCCAGAATGCGTTCGCGCGCTGCCGTATGTCGGTTTCGGATATCAAGCATACCGCTAGCTCGCTGTCGCTCCCACCGGCGCTCCGGTGCGTGAGTAGAGATAGTATATGATTTCGGCGACAGCTTTGAAGAACTGCGGCGGAATCATCTGGTCGATCTGGACATGGTCGTACATGGACCTTGCCAACAGCTTGTCTTCGATCACCGGAACGTCATTCTGCTCGGCGATTTCGCGAATCTTCAGCGCCACCAGGTCGGTGCCCTTGGCAACGACGACCGGCGCGCCACCCTCTTCGCGACGATAGCGCAACGCAATGGCGTAGTGCGTCGGGTTGGCGATGACGAGCGTGGCCTGCGGCACCGCCGCCATCATCCGCTTGCGGGTGCGCTCGCGGGCGATCTGGCGCTGGCGCGCCTTGACCATCGGGTCGCCCTCGGCCTGCTTCAATTCGTCCTTGATCTCCTGCTTGCTCATCTTCAGGTCGCGCCGCCAGTGCAGGCGCGACAGAAGAAGATCGGCCGCGACCAGCAGAATCGTCGCGATCGACACGCCGGCCAACAGCCGCATGGCAAGCGTGAGAATCGTTTCCGGCAGGAGGAGCGGGTCGGAAAACATGGCGTTCAGCATCGTGACGAGGTCGGAAGACAAGAGCATCCCGACGACCACGCCAATGGTGACGAACTTGAACACCGACTTGCCGAATTCGGTGAGGCCGCGCACCCCGAAAATCCGGCTCCAGCCCGACTTCGGCGAAATGTTCGAAACCTTCGGCCGGATTCGCTCGAAATTGATCTGCGGTGCGTTCTGGGAGACCGAAGCGATGATACCGCCGGCCAGGAACAAGGCGGCAGCGGGCAGGACGAAGCGGGCCATTTCGAGGCCGAGCACGTGAAGCAGATGAAGCGCATCGATCCCGGTGTCGAGATCCCACTGCGTGGGGTTTTCAAAAGTGGTCTCCAGGCCAAGGAGCAACCGGCCGCTACCTGGCCGCGCCTGAAACACGATGAACGCCATCGCAGCGACGAGCGAGGCGAGGATCGGCGCTTCCTTTGAGAACGGCAGATTGCCCTTCTCGACAGTGTCGCGGATCTTCTTCTCTGTCGGTTGCTCTGTTTTGCTGTCCTTGTCCTCAGCCTCCGCCAAGCTCAGCCTGCCTCGTTCCCGGTTAACATTTCGGCACTTTGTTCGCTATATCCCGACTTATCGTCCGATATTTGGCGCTTTGGCTCCGGCCGTCTCGATTCTGCGGCCGATGGTCCAGTGCTTTTGGTGCCGTCATTCCGAAGTCCGCGGGCGGCGGTTGCGGACTTCGGAATAATGACAATCGCAGGTTTTCGATCCCTCCGGGCGTTCAGCCCCATTGCTCCACACGGCTGACCGGACGGCTGACCTCCAAGACCTGCCCTCTCTCGGCGTGCTGGCCGGACCGGGCTTGCGAACCGCCGTCAGGATCGATGGGGCCGGTTTGAACTTTCGATCCTGTCGCTCTCGGGCGATTCGTTTCTTCGCCCAGGACCCGCGGAGGATCATGTCGCCGCAGCCGCCGTCATTTGCGACCGACGGCCTGCGGACGGATCGAACCGTCCCGTCGTGCGGCCGCGTTTCCCGCATCCCCGGACGGCCGCCCCCCCCCCCGAGGATCAGGCTATTCTTCGCTCTCTTCCGGCATGCGCAGGATCAGCTTGCCCTCGGCGGCCAGGTTCAGTGCGGTCCTGGAAATCGTGCGGCGGGCTGCCGACACGTCGTTGGCCGCCATGTCGTTGTTCTGCCCGAGTTCGGCCTCGACCATGCGCCGGGCACGGGCGCCGAGCGCCTCGAGCACCGCCGTCTTGATGTCCTCGTTCGCGCCGGCGAGGGCGAAGATGACGGTCTCCGTCGGAATGCCGTCGAACAACACGAACCGCGACTTGAGCGGCAGGTTCGGAATGTCCTCGAACGCGAACAGCAGGTTCTTGAGCGAGGCCGCGTCCTTCGGCTGGGTGGCGGCGATTGCCTCCAGGAGCTCGTCCGCCTGACGCTTCTCCATGCGGTTGGCGATTTCGGCGAGCACCGTGTACTTGCCGCCGCCGCCCTGATCCTGGGAGGAGAGCAGGTTGAGCCGGAGCTGGGTTTCCAGCGCCATGCGCACCGGCACCGCGAGCTGCTTGACCGAGAGCATGCGGCGCATGACCTCGTGCCGGAACACCGGCTCGAACTTCACCACGAGCGCGGTCGCGATATCGGCGTCGAGCTTAGCCAGGATCACCGCGACGACCTGCGGATGCTCCCGCTTGAGCGTCGCAACCAGGGCCTCCTTGTCGAGCTTTTCCAACTCGCTCCAGACCGACGCCGCATTGGGATCGAATGCCGGGGTCTCGTCGTCCTCGGCATCGTCGTCGAGGATGGTCGCAAGCTCCTCGGGCGACAGCGCCGACTTCAGCAGTTCCTTCATCTGCTGTCCCGGTCCCGAAAGGCCGGGGCCGGTCTTCAGCGCCTCCTGGAACTCCTCCACCAATTCGTCGAGCTGCGCTCTCGATACCGGCTCCAGATCGACGGCGCTTTCGCGGACCGCGCGGATCTCGTCCGGCGTCAGATGTTTCAACAGCTTCGCCGCACCCGGGGCGCCGAGCGTCAGGAGCAGAATGGCGGCGCGAGCCGCCCCCTGCGGGGCCGGCGCCATCCGACTTTGAGTGACGTAGGTGGTGGCCATCTTCAATTAGGCCGCAACGCCTTTGGCGCGATTCTGCGCCGTGGGGGTGACGATCTCGGTCAGGGTGATGCCGAAGCGCGATTCCTCCTTCTCCAGCACTACGATCTCGCCGCGCGCGACGGTGCGCCCGTTGACGATGATGTCGACCGGCTCGCCGACCTTGGAGTCCAGCTTGACCACCGCGCCACGACCCAGCTTGACCAGATCGGCGACCGGCATCACGGCCTTGCCGAGAACCACCTGCATCGTCACGGGGATGTTCATGATGATGCCGATGTCCGGCTTGCCGTCGGTCTCTGCGACGGCCTCGGGAGCATCATCCATCTCCTCGACCGAGGCATCGTCCATATCGAATTCGGGCGTGCCCATGGGCAGATCGTCTTCTTCCACCGGTTTATCCCTGTGATTTGGTTGATGTTGGAAGCCCCTCGGGGCGGCTTATGCGTTCTGGTCTACGATCCGGGGCTGGTGCGAAACCGGAACGGACCGCGTCGTCTCGCGCGTCGCCCAAGGTCCGGGCACGACCGTCGGACGCGGACCGCCGGATTGTCCGGCGCAGTGCCAGTCGGCCCGCTCGATCAGATCTTCCAGCCGGTCGGCGAGGACCACCGCTTCGGCGCCGCGCGTCTCCAGCGCCCGCAGGGCCTGGAGCCCCTCGTGCTTGAGGCTCACCACCGTGTGAGCTGCCTTGTTGATGGTGCGGTCCGTCTCGTCGAGCGCCCGCTTCAGATCGCTGCCCGCATCGCGCAGCTTGCGCAGCTCGCGCGACATGGTCACCGTGCGCCAGCTGGTGAACGTCAGCGCGCCGAGCAGCACGACATCAATGAGATAGGATATCATCGATGAACTCCTCCGTCGGGTCGATCTTTTCCTCGATGCGCACGACGTAGAACTCGCGCGAGCGGCCGACGCGACCGCGGAACAGGCGCTGATCCTCGCATTCGATCGGGATCAGGCTCTGCATCGTCTCGTCGAGCAGGATGGTCTGGCCGACCTTGAAGTTGGCCACCGTCTCCAGCGAGATCGACTTCTCACCGAGCAGCGCGCGGATCTGCATGTCGGCCTTGCCGAGGCCCGCCTGGATCTCGCGGCTCCAGGTTTCGTCCGGCGTCGAGGTCTCGACCTTCGGCACGCTCGTCAGCTTGCGGCGGTGGAAGCCGAGGAAGCTTTCCGGAATCGCATAGCGCAGGACGCTCTTCATCGCCCCGAATCGCAATTCGAAGGAAACGATCACATAGCGGACCTTGTCGGGCGGCAGCGCGTTGGCCAGCGCGTCTCCGATATCGTGCTCGATCAGATGACCGCCGAGCGCCAGCTGCATGTTGGCAAGCTTGGAAAAGGCGTGCGTGGCGCTGCGGCTGAAGGTCTTGAAGACCAGTTGCACGAGATTGCGGTCGATGTCCGTCAGCGTTCTGCCGGAGGGTTCCTTGCCGGCCCCCTCGCCACCGAACAGCGCCTCGCTCAGGAGATCGACGAAGCTGGCGTCGGCCAGGACGAACCCGGCCTCGTTCCACACCGGCGAGCGCACGATTTCGGCCTGCGCGGCCTGGGCATAGTCCTTCGACGACTTCAAAAAGGTCGTCGTCGACATGCTGACGAGTTCCACCTGGAGAGGCGAGACGCAGAGCTTCCTCATCGCCGTGAGCGCGTCTTCGGCCCATTCTTCGGCGATGGCCTTCAGTCGGGGCAGACGGCCGGGCTCCACTTCGTTGGCCGAACGAAGCCGCGCGCCGATGTTGCCGGAGGTGATGATGTCTTTCGCGGGAGCAGCCATGATCGAGACTTACGCAGCCTGGGCAGCGCTGCCGCCGCCGATGGTTTCGGTTTCGACCTGGTCGATGGTCGGACGATCGTTGGCCGAGATGGTCTTGCGACCATATTCGAGCGCGACCTGCGGCATGGCGCCGTTCATGTAGGCGATCAACGTCGACTTGATGATGACGTACATGCGCACCCGCTTTTCGCGCACCGACTTCACCTTGCCGGCGATCGGCCCGATCACGCCATAGGAGAAGAAGATGCCCGCGAAGGTGCCCACCAGAGCGGCACCGATCAGGTGGCCGAGCACCTCGGGAGACTGGTCGAGGGCGCCCATGGCCTTGATGACGCCGAGCACGGCGGCGACGATGCCCAGCGCCGGCAGGCCGTCGGCGACTTCCTGAAGCGCCGCCTTCGGCTTCAGCGTGTCGCGGGAAATCGTCTGAATTTCCTCCTCCATCAGCGATTCGATCTCGTGCGGCCGAGCGTTGCCGATGATGATGAGACGGCAGTAGTCGCAGATGAAGTTGGTCATCAGCGTGTTCTTCATGACATTCGGGAATGCCTGGAAGATCTCCGACTCCTGAGGGCTGTCGACATGCGCCTCGACCTCGCTGCGCGACTTGGAGCGCATCTCACGCATCAGCTGGTGCAGGATGCCCAGGACATCGAGATAGTCACGCTGTTTGGGCGCGGCGTTCTTGAACGCCTCCATGATCGCCTTGCCGGTATCCTTGACCACCTTCATCGGGTTGGCGACGAGGAAGGTTCCCAGGGACGATCCCAGGATGATGACGTACTCGAAGGGCTGGACGAGCACTTCCAGATGTCCGCCCATCGCGGTGTAGCCGCCAAGCAAGCAACCGAGCGTAACGACGAGTCCGATGATGATGCCCATCAGGGGGACCTCTTCTTCTGTCTGATAGCAACCCTGAACTAGAAAGATCGGCTTGCGCGGACCTGACTGCGGGGCCGCCAGCCTGGCGCAAGTTCGATTGTCGATGGTCCAGCCAACGCACGCCAACGCTGGAACTGTGCCATGCTCACCGCCTCACTCAATTACCAGATCATCTCGCGCAATCTTGAGAAGACTCTGGAGAATACCTCGCAAAAGCCGGCTGTCGAGACCGCGACCGAAAAATTTCGCGCTAGCCTTTCAAGCATAAAAACAGTCGACGACTTTATGGCCAGCGACGAAGTCTATCAGTATGCCGTAAAAGCATACGGACTTGAGGACATGGCCTATGCGAAAGCCTATATTCGCAAAGTCGTATCGGAAGGTGTCACCGACAGCGACAGCTTCGCCAACAAGCTGACTGACAGTCGTTATAAAGCGTTGGCGTCGGCCTTTACTTTCGACGAGGACGGCAACGCGACCTTCGACGCTTCCACGCTGGAGCAAACGGTCGTCGACAAATACACGCGCCAAACACTGGAAGAGGACGCCGGCGACCAGAACGAGGGAACCCGGCTGGCGCTCTATTTCCAACGCAAGGCCGAGGCGGGAGAGATCACCAGCGCCTACTCGATTCTGGCGGACGAGGCGCTGCTGGAAGTTGCTCAGACGGCGCTCGGCTTCGATTCCTCCACGGGCTCGATCGATATCGACAAGCTTGCCGATATGTACGGCGACCGCATCGACATCGAGGACCTGCAGGATCCTGAGGAACTGGACAAATTCCTGAAACAGTTCCTCGCCATGTACGACATGGAGAACGATTCATCGAGTACTGCCGCGAGCAATCCGGCTGTCCAGGTGCTGACGGGCAGCGCCACCACTCTCGGGCTCGATTCGAGCCTGCTCCTCACCCTCCAGACACTCCGCTCGAAAGGGTAATTCCTTATGCAGTCCGCCCTTCCGGTAGCACTGTCCGCGCAGATTGCGTTGGAAAAGCGACTCGATACCATCGCCAACAACGTCGCGAACTCCCGCACCGTCGGGTTTCGTTCCGAAGAGGTGAAGTTCGATACGTTCATCTCGCAAGCCGGGGCGAACCCCGTGGCCTTCGCCTCGCGAGGCGACACCTTCCTGTCGACACAGGCCGGCGAACTCGTTCAGACCGGCAACACGCTCGACATGGCCGTCTCCGGCGATGCCTGGTTCGCCTATCAGGGCCCGAACGGACCGGTCTACACCCGCGACGGGCGCATGCGCATCAACGAGCAGGGTGACGTGCAGACGCTCAACGGCGAAGCCTTCCTGGATGTCGGCGGGGCACCGCTCCTGGTCGATCCGGCGGCCGGGCCGATCGCCATCGCGTCCGACGGCATGATCACCCAGAACGGCGCCCAGATCGGGGCCGTCGGGCTGTTCCAGATCCCGCCGGATGCCAACCTCAGTCGCGCCGGCACCTCGGGCGTCGTCCCCGACATGGCTGCGATTCCGCTGCTCGACTTCGCCGATGCCGGCGTCATGCAGGGCTTCGTCGAGCAGGCCAACGTCAATCCGGTCATGGAGATCACGAAGCTGATCAGCGTGCAGCGGGCCTTCGAGAGCGCCGCCAATCTGATCGAAAAATCCGAGCGGTCGCTCGATGACGCCGTGAAAGATCTGGGAGAGACCTCATAATGAGCGACTTTGCGGAGCATGATGCTCCCGCTGCGCTGAACGCGCCCTGCCTCGAGATCTACGGCCATATCGTCGACGTCTCGGCCCAGGCTTTTCGTGTCGCAGGCCTGTCCCCTTTCGTTCGATTGGGCGATTGCGTCGCCTGCCCCGGCGCGGGCGGCGACGAGATCGGCGAGGTCGTCCGCATCGAGGAATCGACGCTGACGGTCAAGCCGTTCGCCAACAAGTTCACCCGCGGCGTCAAGGCCAAGGCCCGGCGCATCGGCCCCCTCACCATCTCGCCCGCCGAAAGCTGGAAGGGGCGCACGGTCGATGCCTTCGGCGTCGCCTGCGACGGACTGGAGCCGATGGAACAGGGCCTGGAGGAGCGCGCCACCGACGCCTCGCCGCCGCCCGCGCTCAAGCGCGGCCGCGTCAAGGAGCCGGTCAAGACCGGCGTCAAGGTAATCGACATCTTCACGCCGCTGATCAAGGGCCAGCGCCTCGGCGTCTTCGCCGGCTCGGGCGTCGGCAAGTCCACCTTGATGGGCATGCTCGCGCGGGCCAAGGGATTCGACACCGTGGTCGTCGCGCTGGTCGGCGAACGCGGCCGCGAAGTGCGCGAATTTCTCGAAGAGACGATGGCGGGCCAGCTGTCGAACGTCATCACGGTGGTGGCGACCGGCGACGAGAGCCCGATGATGCGCCGGCTGGCGCCGAAAACGGCAGTGACCATCGCCGAATTCTTCCGCGATCGCGGCGAGAACGTGCTTCTGATCGTCGACAGCGTGACCCGCCTGGCGCACGCCGCCCGCGACGTGGCGCTCGCCGCCGGCGAGCCGCCGGTCTCGCGTGGCTATCCGCCCAGCGTATTTTCCGAACTGCCGCGGCTTCTGGAACGGACCGGACCAGGCCTCGAAGGATCGGGCACCATTACCGGCATCTTCTCGGTGCTGGTCGACGGCGACGATCACAACGACCCGATTGCCGACGCCATTCGCGGCACGCTCGACGGCCATATCGTGCTCGACCGTGCGATCGCCGAACAGGGGCGCTTCCCGGCCGTCGACATGCTGAAGTCGATCTCGCGCCTGGCCGAACTCGCCTGGCAGCCGCAGGAACGCGAACTGGTGACGCGGCTGAAGTCGATGATCTCCCGCTTCGAGGACACTCGCGACCTCAGACTGCTCGGCGGCTATCAGCGCGGGGCCGACGGCGCCTTGGACCAGGCGGTCGACCTGGTACCACACGTCTATTCGAGCCTCGTGCAGCGCCCGCACGAGCCGGTCGGCGAGTCGCCGTTCGACGAACTCAGCCGCAAACTGAAGCAGAGCATGGCGGTCGCCGCATAGGCGGCCGCAATCCGGCCCAACGATTGGCGGCCGTCGCGGAACCGGACCTGCGGCGATCCGACACGCCGAGAACCCGATGCAGGTCGAGCTGCCGGCCTTCGGCGTCTCCACCCGCATGCCGCGCCATTGATGCAGCGAAAGCACGGCAAAAAATCGTTTCGCATGGAATGAACGTTCAGTCTTGTTTGAACGTTGTGCCCCTCTTATGTGCGGCGCATGCTGAGCGAACCGCCCCCCTCGGTACCCGATGCGCCTGCCAACGACGACCCGGATCGCTTCGTCGATCGCGTCGGCAGCGCCCTCGAGACGTTGGGCATGCCGCCGATCGCGGCGCGGCTGCTGTCCCTCCTGCTCCTGGAGAGCGGGCCGATCAGCTTCGGCGACCTGGCCAAGCGGCTCGGCGTCAGCCGCGGCTCGATCAGCATGAACGCCCGCATGCTCGAAGAAAAGCGCATCATCGAGCGCCTGTCTTTCGACGGCGAACGGCAGGATTTCTTTCAGCTCACGACGAAGCCCCTGGCAAATCTGCTCAACGACCGGGTTGGGCGGATGACCCGGACGTCTGACGCCCTCGGCGCGCTGCTGGCGGAGTTTGAAGACGGCACCCGGGAGCGCAGACGAGTCTGTGCCATTCGCAACTTCTTCACCGACGTCGCCGCCAAGCTCGCTGAAATCGCCGACTGCCTGAAGGAACCTTCAAAAGAGGACCGGACTCGATGACCATGGATAATGGGTCCGAGACCCCCCCGGCACCGGTTCAGCGTCGCGAACGCAAGTCACGGGCCGGCTGGATCGCAGCGCTCTTCGTCGTCGCCCTCGCCGGCTGGATGGGCAGCGGCTATGTGCTGCCCTCGCAGGAGCCGCCGCAGGAGCCGCACGAATCCTCGCGCGAGCGCCAGCCGATGGCTGTCGAGACGCTGGCCTCGCAGGCGCGTGCCGTCACGCGTTTCGTGGCCAGCGAAGGCGAAGCGCTGCCGGACCAGCAGACGCCGGTCCGGGCGCGTGTCGCCGGCACGGTCGAGAGCATTTCGGCCAAGAAGGGCGACTATCTGAACAAGGGCGCCGTCGTCGCCAAGATCGCGCTGGCCGATAGAGCCGCCCAACTGGCCCAGGCTCAGGCGACGCTGGAGGCACGGCAGCGCGATCTCGACGCGGCCGAGCGTCTGGCCAAGAGTGGCTATGCGACGAGCCAGCAGTTGACCGACGCGCGAGCCGCGTTGGCGGCCGCCCAGGCAGCCCTGGCCGAAATCCAGGAAACTGCGGGACAGACGCAGATCCTGGCTCCCATCACCGGCGTGCTCGACGAGTTCGACCTCGATCTCGGCGAAGTCGTCTCCGCCAACGACGAGGTCGGCACGCAGATCGACATCGATCCCCTGGTGGTCGAGATCGAGATTCCGCAGCAGAGCATCGCCGAACTGCACACCGGCCAGACCGCGGACGTCAGCTTCATCACCGGGCAGGACCGGCAGGGAACGGTTCGCTACATCGCCTCCAGCGCGTCGTCGGCCACCCGCACCTTCACCGTCGAGGTCGCCGTGCCGAATCCGGATCGCAATATCCCGGCGGGCATTTCCGCGCAGGTGCGCATTCCCGTGGGAGAGGTGCCGGCTCATTTCGTTTCGACCGCCCTCTTGGCGCTCGACACCGAGGGCACGCTCGGCATCAAGGCGGTCAACGCCGACGATACGGTGGAGTTCTATCCCGTCGACCTCGTTCGTGCCGAAACCCGAGGAATTTGGGTGTCCGGCCTGCCGGATCAGTTGAATATCATCTCGGTCGGCCAAGGCTTCGTCTCGGCCGGAGAGACGGTGCGCGCGGTCGCGGCAAGCGAGGAGGAGAAGGAACGCCTGGCCGAACCCGCCGGTGCCATGGCCGGCATCGGCGATCCGGACAAGCTTGCGCCGCAAACCCCGCACTCGTCGAAGCAGACGCAGAATTTCTCGCAAGGCGACTCCGCCGAAGCCCCGACGTCCGACGGCCGGCCGGCCCAGAATGTCGAAGAGCTGTTTACCGAACTCGCGGGCCAAGTTCCGCCGGAGACGGGCATTCGTCTGCTTCAGGAACGCCTGCAATCGCTGGGCTTCGATCCCGGGCCGGCAGATGGCGTGATCGGTGAATCGACACGCACCGCGATCCGCAATTTCCAGCGGTCGCAAGGACAACCCGCGACCGGAGAGATTACGCCCGATCTGATCGCTGCCCTGCTGAAAGCCACGATGGCGGAGCGCTGACATGCACACCCTGATCGAGGCCGCGTTCAGCCGCTCACGAACCGTCCTCTTGATCCTGGCTCTCATCCTGGTGGCGGGAACCGTGGCCTATCGCGCGATTCCGAAGGAGTCGTCGCCCGATATCCCGATCCCCATCATGTATGTCTCCGTGGCGTTGGAGGGGATTTCGCCGGAAGATGCCGAGCGACTCCTGATCCGGCCGCTGGAAACCGAGCTTTCGTCGCTGTCCGGCCTCGACGAGATGGAGGCGCATGCCGCCGAGGGCTTCGCCTCCGTCCAGCTGACCTTCGACGCCGGCTTCGATTCCGACGATGCGCTGACCGACGTCAAGGACGCCGTCGATCGCGCCAAGACCGACCTTCCCGCGGAAGCCGACGATCCGGTGGTGACCGAGATCAACATCTCGCTGTTTCCGATCCTCACCGTGGTGCTCAGCGGCCCGATCCCCGAACGCACCCTGGTGTCGCTCGCCAAGAACCTGCGCGACGACATCGAGGCGCTGCCGGGCGTGCTGGAGGTCGATATCGGCGGCGACCGCGACGAATTGATGGAAGTCCTCATCAACCCGACGGTGCTGGAGACCTACAACATCTCGTTCGACACGCTGGTGAGCCAGATCAGCCGCAACAACCAGCTGATCGCCGCCGGCGCCCTGGACACGGGGGCCGGGCGCATCGTGCTCAAGGTGCCGGGCCTGATCGAGGACGTCAACGACGTGCTCAACCTGCCGGTCAAGGTCAGCGGCCAGACCGTGCTCACCTTCAGAGACGTGGCGATCGCCCGCCGCACCTTCGAGGACCCCGAAGGTTTCGCGCGGATCGACGGTCAGCCGGCGCTGGCGCTGGAGATCAAGAAGCGCACCGGCGCCAACATCATCGAGACCGTCGACGACGTGCGCCGCGTGGTGGCGGAGAGGCGCTCCGACTGGCCCGAAGCGGTGCACGTCCAGTACACGCAGGACGAATCGGAGCAGGTGGTAACGCTGCTGGGCGACCTCCAGAACAACGTGATCTCGGCGATCGTGCTGGTGATGATCGTCATCGTGGCCGCATTGGGCCTGCGCTCATCCATCCTGGTCGGACTGTCGATCCCCGGCTCCTTCCTCGCCGGCATCGCGATCCTCTGGCTGTCCGGCTACACGATGAACATCATCGTCCTGTTTTCGTTGATCCTGGTGGCGGGCATGCTGGTCGACGGCGCCATAGTGACGACCGAGCTGGCCGATCGCCGGCTGCTCGAAGGCCACAAGCCGAAGGACGCCTACGCCTACGCCGCGCAGCGCATGGCCTGGCCGATCATTTCGTCCACGGCCACCACGCTCGCCGTGTTCCTGCCGCTGCTGTTCTGGCAGGGCATCGTCGGCGAATTCATGAAATACCTGCCGATCACCGTCCTGATCACGCTCACCGCATCCCTGTTCATGGCGCTGATCTTCGTGCCGGTGCTCGGCGGCCGGATCGGCAAGGCCCAGCCCCTGACCGAGGACCAATTCCAGCAGATGGAAGCGGCCGAAGACGGCGATCTCTCGCGGATCCACGGCTGGACGGGCCTCTATCTGAAGGTGTTGCACACGGCGGCCGCCGCCCCGCTGGCGACACTCGTCATCGCCTGCTGCCTGCTGGTCGGGGCCTTCTACGGCTACGCCCAATACGGCCGCGGCGTCGAGTTCTTCCCCGATATCGAACCGGACTTTGCCCAGGTTCAAATCCGGGCGCGGGACAATTTGTCGATCTACGAAAAGGACGGGCTCGTCCGCCGTGTCGAGAACCGCCTTCTCGACCTCGACGAGGTCCAGAGCGTCTATGCGCGCACACTGGGGCCAGGACAGGCGCGCCAGTTCGGCGACGACGTCATCGGCGTCATCCAGCTGGAACTCAACGAATGGGACCAGAGACGTCGCGCCGACGTCATCTTCGACGACATCCGCCAGCGCGTCGCCGATATTCCGGGGATCGAGGTTCAGGTCCAGGCACAGGAACAGGGCCCGGGCAGCGGCAAGCCGATCGACCTGAAGCTCAAGGGGCCCGATCTCGACACCTTGGCCGACGCCGTCGCACAGGTCCGCGCCATGATGGACGACATCGGCGGCTTCGAGGACATCACCGACTCCCGTCCGCTGCCCGGCGTCGAATGGCAGGTGAAGGTCGACCGCAAGGAGGCAGCGCGCTTCGGTGCCGACGTCACCCTGCTCGGCCAGGCAGTGCGTCTGCTCACCAACGGCATCGAGGTTTCCGATTACCGCCCGGAAGACGCCGAGGACGAGGTGGCGATCCGTGTCCGCTTTCCGGCCGACGACCGGACGCTGGAGCGGCTGGAGCAACTGCGGATTCCGACCAACGACGGTCTGATGCCGATCCGCAACTTCGTCACCTTCGCGCCCTCGCCGAAAGTGGATTCGATCATCCGCATCGACCAGCGACGGGTGATGAGCATCGAATCCGACGTCGCGCCGGGGCTGCTCGCCAACGACGAGGTGGTCAAGCTGCGCAGCCGGATCGAGGCGGCCGGGTTGCCGACGGGAGTCGACTACGAGTTCGGCGGCGAAGCCGAGGATCAGGCGGAGGCCGCCAGCTTCCTCATTGGTGCCTTCCTCACGGCCATCTTCCTGATGTTCATCATCCTGGTGACGCAGTTCAACTCGATCTACCAGTCCGTCCTGGTGATGACGGCGATCATCTTCTCGAGCGCCGGCGTGTTCTACGGCCTGCTGATTACCGGGCGGCCGTTCGGCGTGGTGATGGGCGGCATCGGCCTGATCGCGCTTGCCGGCATCGTCGTGAACAACAACATCGTCCTGATCGACACCTACAACGACCTGCGCAAGCGCGGCCAATCGCCGATGGAAGCGGTGCTGCGGACGGGGGCCCAGCGGCTCAGGCCGGTGTTTCTCACCTCCGTGACGACCGTGCTCGGCCTCGTTCCGATGGTGATGGGCGCCAATGTCGACTTCATCGCGCGTAAGATCGAGTTCGGCGCGCCCTCGACCCAGTGGTGGACGGAGCTCTCGGCGGCGATTGCCGGCGGCCTGACCTTTGCCACGACGCTGACGCTGATCCTCACGCCGGCAATGCTGATGCTGGGCGAGAGCCTCGCGGCCTGGTGGAAGCGGCGGCGCGGCCAGGATGCGCCGAGCCCGCTTCTCGACGATCCGCTGGCTTCACCCCGGCCGGCCGAGTGATCGCATGGGCCGGGCGATCGTTCAGCCCGGCCATTCGTCCGCCAGCACTGCCCAGCGTTCGTGGTCGCGCCATTCGCCGGCGATCTTCAGATAGCGGGGAGAGAAGCCTTCCTTGCGGAAGCCGAGGCGTCGCACGAGGGCAATCGAGGCCGCATTGTCCGGCTGGATGTTCGCTTCGAGCCGATGCAGTCCGATCTCGTCGAAGGCATAGCGCACCGTCAGCCGAACCGCTTCCGTCATCAGGCCTCGCCCGGTGAAGCCCGCCATGCCGTAATAGCTCAGATAGGCGTTCTGGAAGGCCTTTCGAAAGATCTGGCTGAGGTTCGTCACGCCGACGATGGCGCCGCTGTTCTGTTCGCGAGCTACCAGGCCGACCTTCGCACCGGTGGCGATCTCGTCGAACCACGCCTCGAACCCGACCTGATCGCAGAAGGGTTCGACCCAGGGATGATGACACGATCGACTGGCGATGTTGGCCGCGATCAAGGCCTCGGCATCGGCACGGCGAACGGGATTGAGCGAGATGGATGACATGGCGATCCGTCTAGGCCGCGATGGCGGGCCTGCCAATAGCCAAGCGCTCCATGATCTCGAAGTGAAAGCCGACTGGCCTGTGGCGAGAACTCATGCAGGCCTGAAAACTTATGCTACAGCGAGACCCGAATTCCGCTCGGGAGAATCCGATGACCAAGCCCCCTTTCAAAGCCGATCATGTCGGCAGCTTCCTGCGGCCCCAACGCCTCGCCGACCTGAGGAGCCGCTTCGCGAGCGGCGAGGTCGACAAGGAGGAGCTGCGCGCACTCGAGGACGAATGCATCCGCGCCCTCGTCAAGCGGCAGGAATCCGTCGGGCTCAAAGGCATCACGGACGGCGAGTTCCGCCGCACCTATTTCCACGTGGATTTTCTGGAGCAGTTCGACGGTGTCGAGGTGACCTTTGGCGAGTTCAAATCGCACTTCCGCAAGGCGTCCGGCGAGGAGGTCGGCTTCGCGCCGCCGACCATGCATGTCCGAGACAGGATCGGGCGCGACCATTCGATCCAGGGCGACGACTTCGATTTCCTCAAATCGGTCGTATCGGAAACGCCGAAGGTCTGCATTCCCGCTCCCTCGATGCTGCACTTTCGCGGCGGGCGCGAGGTCATCTCCGAGACGGCCTATCCCGACCTCGAAGAGTTTTATGACGACCTCACCGCCGCCTATCGGGCCGAGGTCCAGGATCTGGCGGATCGCGGCTGCCGCTATCTGCAGTTCGACGACACCAACCTCGCCTATCTCTGCGATCCGACCATCCGCGCCGAGACCGCAAAACGGGGCGACGATCCGGACGCGCTGACCGAGCTCTATTGCCGGCTCGTCAACGAGACGATCCGAGACCGGCCGCAGGACATGGTGGTGTCGGTGCATCTGTGCCGGGGCAACTTCAAGAGCGCCTGGGTGGCCGATGGCGGATACGAACCCGTGGCGGCGATCCTGTTCAATGAGATGGGCGTCGACGGCTTCTTCCTGGAATATGACGACGAGCGCTCGGGCGATTTCGCGCCGCTCCGCCACATGCCGAAGACCAAGACCGTGGTGCTCGGCCTGATGTCGTCGAAGACGGCGACGGTCGAACCGACCGACGAGGTCAAGAAGCGCATTGACGAGGCGGGCCGTTTTGTCGATCTGGAGCAGTGCGCGCTGTCGCACCAATGCGGCTTCTCCTCCACCGCTCATGCCAACGACCTGACCGAGGACGACCAGTGGCGAAAGCTCGACCGCTGCGTGGAGATCGCCCATTCCGTCTGGGGCTATTGAAGCGGCGAAAAAGAGGCCGGCGGAGCGCTCCGCCGGCCAACGGGGGTCAAATTCCCCGACATCTCATCTTCAGTTGAGATCTTTCATCTTGTTGGTAACGGCGTCCGTCCAGGCTCCCACCGGTTTCTTCGTGATCACCGGATCAGAATCGCCCGACAAGAGAACATCAACAGTGTTCTCTGCCGCCGCAACGTCGAGCGTCCCATCAGAGCCTTCCGTTAGCTTGTTAACTCCCTCCATCATGTGCACATTGTGCTCCTCGGTGATGGCGCCGGTCATATCGTGATCCGTGACGATCGAAACCGCCTCGTCCGGATTCTCCTGGGCGTAGTCCCAACCCTTCATCGAGGCCTTGACGAAGCGCGCCATCTTATCAACGAAGGCCAGATCCTTGAGGTCGTCCTGAAGCACATAGAGACCGTCCTCGAGCATCGCCGCATTCTGATCGGTATAGTTGAAGACGACCAGATCGTCCGGCGACATGCCTGCCTCTATGAGCTGCCAATACTCGTTGTAGCTCATGGTGGAGATGCAATCGGCCTGCTTCTGCAAGAGCGGATCGACGTTGAAGGCCTGCTTCAGAACGGTGACGTCGCCGCCTTCTTGGGCGTTGAGGCCAAGCTTCGCCATATAGGCGTAGAACGGATACTCGTTGCCTGAAAACCAAACGCCGAGGGTCTTGCCCTTTAGGTCCTCGGGCGTCTCGATGCCGGTGTCCTTACGGCAGGTAAGTTGCAGACCCGACTTCTTGAAGGGTTGGGCGATATTGACCAATGGCAACCCCCTCTCACGCGCAGCAAGCGCGGCCGGCATCCAGTCGACGATGACGTCGGCGCCGCCGCCGGCGATCACCTGTTCCGGCGCGGTGTCCGGGCCGCCGGGCTTGATTTCGACGTCGAGTCCCTCCTCTTCGTAGAACCCCTTGTCGAGGGCGACATAGTAGCCCGCGAACTGGGCGTCGGTGACCCATTTGAGCTGGAGGGTCACGGAATCGGCGGCAGACGCCGATGCGGTGGTGGCGGCCAAGGCCAATGCGGCGGCGGCGAGAATCTTCATGCCTTGTACTCTCCTTTGGGGGTGAAGGGATATCTTCAGTTGTCTCGGTAGGACGGGTGCCAGAACGTCGAGAGCCGCTCGGCGATCGACAGCAGGCCGTAGGTGAGAGAACCGGCGAGCGCCGCCACGGTGATTTCGGCCCACACCATGGACGTGTTCAGCCGGCCGATCTCGGCGGAGATGCGAAAACCCATACCGACGATGGGCGTGCCGAAGAACTCGGCAACGATCGCCGAGATCAGCGCCAGCGTGGAATTGATCTTCAACGCGTTGAAGATGAACGGCAGCGCCGCTGGCAGGCGCAGCTTGACCAGCGCCTGGCCATAGGAGGCGGCGTAGGTGTGCATCAGGTCGCGCTCCATCCGGCCGGCCGCGGCGAGGCCTGCCACCGTGTTCACCAGCATCGGGAAGAAGGTGACGATCACCACGACGGCGGCCTTGGACTGCCAGTCGAAGCCGAACCACATCACCATGATCGGCGCGACGGCGACGATCGGCAGAGCCGAGACCAGATTGCCGATCGGCAGAAGGCCGCGCTGCAGGAAGGGCGAGCGGTCGATCAGCACCGCGACGAGGAAGCCGAGACCGCAGCCGATGACGTAGCCGGTGACGACCGCCTTGACGAAGGTCTGTACGAAGTCGGCCCAGAGCATTGGGATGGACCGGCCGATATCGGCGGCGATGGCCGAAGGGGCCGGCAACAAAACCTGGGGGACCTGGAGGCCGCGAACGACGAACTCCCAGGCGAGCACCAGCGCGACCCCGAACACGAGCGGCACGAGAAGCTGAAGGGCGCGGCACAGCAAAGGATTCGCCGGCTCGAAGGACGCGAGCCCCATGGTCGTCCATGCGACCCCGATCAGGACGACCAGAACGAGAATCCAGAAGACGGGGCCGGACGGCGGCGCGGCGAGGAGGGAGAGAGCCGCGATCGCGCAAATGAAGGCCACCAGGGCGGCACCGGCCACGACGGACGGCGAACGGGCGTCGAACGCGGCCATCATGCCAAACCCTGCCGCTTGAGGACGAACCGTTCGGCGAGCGCGATCAAACCGACGAGCACGGCGGCGGCGAAGGCTGCCATGACCAGCGCCGACCAGATCTGGACCGTCTGTCCGTAATAGGAGCCGGCCAGCAGGCGCGCGCCGAGGCCGGCGACCGCGCCGGTCGGAAGTTCGCCAACGATGGCGCCGACGAGCGCGGCGGCCACCGCCACCTTCATCGAGGTGAAGAGAAAGGGCAGCGAGGCCGGAGCCCGAAGCTTGGCGAGGATCTGGCCGCGGCTGGCGCTGTAGGTCCGCATCAGGTCGAGATGCATGCGGTCGGGCGAGCGCAGCCCCTTCACCATGCCGACGGTCACCGGAAAGAACGACAGGTAGGTGGAGATGATCGCCTTGGGCAGGAGACCGGTGATGCCGACGGCGTTCAGCACGACGATGATCATCGGCGCGATCGCCAGGATGGGGATCGTCTGCGAGGTGATGATCCAGGGCATCAGGCTCTTGTCGAGCGTCCTCGAATGGATGATGCCGATGGCGATGAGCACGCCGAGCGCGGTTCCAATGACGAAGCCGGTCAGCGTCGAGGACAGCGTCACCCAGGCGTGGAACAGCAGCGAGCGCGGCGAGGTGGGGCGCACCAGCGCGATCGATCTCCACAGTTCCGCGACGATCTGGTGCGGGACCGGGAGCACAGGCCGGCTGGAACTCCACGTAGCGGCGATCGCCTGCCCCGTGGTGTAGTCGCCGGCGCGCGCCAGCTTGTCGGTCTCGGTCTGCCAGTTCATCCCGATCGCGCCGAGATACCAGACGACGATGATAACGGCGACGACGGCCAGGATCGGCACCGTGCGGCCTTCGACCAGCTTGGCGGCGACACGACGCAGCGGCGAATAGCCGATCGCCCCGCCGGGCTCGGCGATGGGGGTGGCGGTCATCTGGCGCCTCCATTTGCGACCGCCGGGTCAGCCCCTCCCCTGGGCTGCCAATCTCCCCTATCGAGAGGGGAGATCGAACTTTGTTCGACAACGGACCCTGCTTGCGCCCCAGTGGACAATGATCCACCATTCGACGCAGCTGCCAATCTCCCCCCTCGTGGGGGAGATACCCGGCAGGGCAGAGGGGGGGCCGTATGAGCCGATCTGTCCCAAAGCGGTTGCGCGCAAACGCCCGCGCGATGCGGCGCAAGATGACGGACGCCGAGTTGCAACTCTGGAACGCGCTTCGTGCTCATCGCCTGATGGGTCTCGGCTTTCGCCGTCAGATGCCCATCGCCCGATTCATCGTCGACTTTACGTGCCCGGAGCACCGGCTGATCATCGAGATCGACGGCTCGCAGCACGGACGGGAGGCGGAAATGGACCGCGATCGTCGGCGCACCGAACGTTTGGCAGCCCACGGCTGGCGTGTCGTCCGCTTCTGGAACGACGACGTGCTGCGCGACATCGACGGGGTTTGCTCGCACATCCTGACGATGATCGCCGAAGGCTGAGCCCGCCGCCCCCCCTCTGGGCTGCCGCCCATCTCCCCCGCAACGGGGGGAGATCGAACTTTGTTCGACAGATATCGCCTCAATCGGAGCCGTCGGTACGACCGGAACCGGATAGCCGCGCGGATGAAACCGGGGATCTCTCTCCCGGTGAGGGGGATGCCCGGCAGCCCAGAGGGAGGGCGCAGCGGAACGGCTCCTATCGAGGGTGGAGCCCGCCTCACTCATAGCTGTGTCCGGCCCGAAGTCCCTCGCGGACGCGGTGGGCGATGGCGAGAAATTCCGGGGTTTCGCGGATCTCAAGCGGCCGCTCGGTGCCGAGGTCGCAGTCGATGATCTCCTGGATGCGGCCGGGACGCGGGCTCATCACCACGATCTTGGTCGACAGGAAGACCGCTTCGGGAATCGAGTGGGTGACGAAGATCACGGTTTTCTTGGTCTTCGCCCAGAGCTTGAGCAGCTCTTCGTTCAAATGATCGCGGACGATCTCGTCGAGTGCGCCGAACGGCTCGTCCATCAGCAGGAGATCGGGATCGAAGGACAGCGCCCGGGCGATCGAGGCGCGCTGCTGCATGCCACCGGACAGCTGCCAGGGAAACTTCTTGCCGAAGCCCGACAGGCCGACCAGATCGAGATTGGCCTCGATCCGCTTCGTCCGCTCGGGCCTGGCGTAGTCCATGATCTCAAGCGGCAGCCCTACATTGCCCTCAATGGTCCGCCAGGGATAAAGGGCTGCCGCCTGAAAGACATAGCCGTAGGAGCGTGCCTCGCGCGCCGCCTGCGGACTCATGTCGTTGACCCGGATCGTACCCGATGTCGGGCGCTCCAGGTCGGCGATGACCCTCAAAAGTGTCGTCTTTCCACAACCCGATGGACCGATGAAGGAGACGAATTCGCCGCGCTCGACGGTGAGGTCGATGTCCTGCAGGGCGTGCACCGGGCCATCGGCGGTCTGGAACACCAACGACAGGCCGCCAGCGGCGATGACCGGTATCCCCGACCGGGCCTGGCTTCGCCGCTCGCGCGTGGCATCGGACATCAGCATCGCGCCGCTCCTGGCTTCACCGGCCTCAGACGCCGCTCATCGGGATGCCGGAGCGCTCGACCTTGCGCGGCGCGGTCAGCTCCTTCCAAGTGGACAGCGCCTTGTTGACCGGGCCGTGCGGCGGACGCTCGACGAAGCGGCCATCGCCGCATTCGGCCCGCACGTCGCCTTCCCTGTAGGCGACCTTGCCGCGCGACAACGTCACCACGGGCAATCCTGTCACCTCGATCCCCTCGAAGACGTTGTAGTCGATCGCCGACTTCTGGGTCTTGGCGGAGATGGTCTTGGTCGCCGCCGGATCCCAGACGACGAGGTCGGCATCGGCCCCGACCAGGATCGCGCCCTTGCGGGGATAGATGTTGAGAATCTTGGCGATGTTGGTGGAGGTCACCGCCACGAACTCGTTCATGGTGAGCCGCCCGGTTCCGACGCCCCGCGTCCACAAGATCGGCATCCGGTCTTCCAGGCCGCCGGTGCCGTTCGGGATCTTGGTGAAGTCGCCCATTCCCATCCGCTTCTGGTCGGTGGTGAAGGCGCAGTGGTCGGTCGCCACCACCTGCAGCGAGCCCGCCGCGAGGCCGGCCCAGAGCGAATCCTGGTGCAGCTTGTTGCGGAAGGGCGGGCTCATCACGCGGCGGGCGGAATAGTCCCAATCGGGATTCTGATATTCGCTTTCGTCCAGAACCAAATGCTGGATCAGCGGCTCGCCGAAGACCCGAATGCCCTTCTGCCGCGCCCGGCGGATCGCCTCGTGCGCCTGCTCGGACGAGACGTGGACGACGTAGAGCGGCACGCCCATCTGGTCGGCGATCATGATGGCGCGGTTGGTCGCCTCGCCCTCGACTTCGGCCGGGCGCGAATAGGAATGCGCTTCCGGCCCGGTATTGCCCTCGGCGAGCAGCCTCTGCTGCATGAACGCGACCACGTCGCCGTTCTCGGCGTGAACGAAGGGCATCGCGCCGATTTCGGCACAACGGCTGAAGGACGCCGACATCTCGTCGTCGTTCACCATCAGCGAGCCCTTGTAGGCCATGAAGTGCTTGAAGGTGTTGATACCGCGCTCGGCGACCTTCGGCATCTCGTCGAACACCTGTTTGTCCCACCAGGTGATCGCCATGTGGAAGGAATAGTCGCCGCGCGCCTTGCCGGCCCGCTGGAACCATTGCTGCAAAGCCTCCACCAGGCTCTGGTTGGGCGCCGGCGTGCAGTGGTCGACCACCATCGTCGTGCCGCCGGACAAGGCGGCCGCCGTGCCGCTGTCGAAATCGTCGGAGGAAAACGTGCCCATGAAGGGCATTTCCAGGTGCGTGTGAGGATCGATGCCGCCCGGCATGACATAGGCGCCCGACGCGTCGACGATCTCGTCGCCCGAAAGATCAGGTCCGATGGCGGCGATCTTTTCCCCGTCGATCAGGACGTCGGCCTTGTAGGTGAGGTCGGCGGTCACGATCGTGCCGCCCTTGATGACGATGGTCATGCATCATCCTCCTTCTTCACATGCGTTCGACGGTGACCGAGGGCGCCGAGCGCCGGGTCGGACCGTGGGAGACGGCCTCGATGTTGTTGCCGTCGGGATCGAGCAGAAACGCTCCGAAATAGTTCGGGTGATAGGACCGAGGTCCCGGCGCGCCGTTGTCGCGTCCGCCGGCCGCCAACCCGGCGGCGTGAAAGGCCTCCACCGCCTGCGGGCTCTCGGCCTGACAGGCGAGATGGATACGCGAGACCGCGTCGTCGGCCTTCGAGACGTAGAATTCGTCGCACCAGAAGTCGGTGCCGTCGCTCTCGATGCCGTGCCCCAGCGCCGCCAGGGCCGCCTCGTAAAAGCAGCGGCTCACATCCACATCCGCCACGCGAATGTGGATGTGATCGACGAGGCGGCCGAGATGCTCGGTCATCGAGAGGATGTTTCCGGCAGAGCGTGTCCCATAGGCGACCCTATTCGACCACTTCGGCCGTCTCGACCGCAGCGTGGAACAGAACGTTGGCCCCGGCCGTCGCCCATTCCTTGGAGATGTCCTCCGCCTCGTTATGCGACAGGCCGTCGACGCAGGGACACATGATCATGGTCGTCGGGGCGACCTTGGCGGCCCAGCAGGCGTCATGGCCGGCGCCCGAGACGATGTCCATGTGCGAATAGCCAAGCTTCTTGGCCGCACCGCGCACGGTCGAAACGAGCTCCGGCGTGAAGGTGACGGGGTCGAAGTGACCGACGGCCTCGATCGAGCAGCCGACGCCGAGTTCTTCGCAGATCGCCGGCGCCTCCTTCTCGATGCGGGCGCGCATGCCGTCGAGCTTGGCCTGGTCGACGGTGCGGATGTCGACGGTGAAGACAACCGTGCCCGGCAGCACGTTGCGCGAATTGGGCGAAAAGGTCACCTGGCCGACGCCGCCCACGGCGTTGGGCTGGGCGTCCATGGCCACCGCCTGGACCATCTCGAAGATGCGCGCCATGGCGAGCCCGGCATTGACGCGCATCGCCATCGGCGTCGAGCCGGTGTGCGCCTCCTTGCCGGTCAGCGTGAACTCCAGCCACCAGAGGCCCTGGCAGTGGGTGACGACGCCGATCTCCTTGGCCTCGGCCTCAAGGATCGGCCCCTGCTCGATGTGGAGCTCGTAATAAGCGTGCATCTTGCGCGCGCCGACCGTCTCGTCGCCCTTCCAGCCGATGCGCTGCAGCTCCTCGCCGAAGGTCTTGCCCTCCAGATCCTTGCGGCCATAGGCGTAATCGAGAGTATGGACACCGGCGAATACGCCGGAGGCAAGCATGGCAGGCGCAAAACGGGCGCCCTCCTCGTTGGTCCAGTTGACGATGACGATCGGATGCCTGGTCTTGATGCCAAGGTCGTTGAGGCTGCGCACCGCCTCCAGCGCGCCGAGCACGCCGAGCACGCCGTCGTATTTACCACCGGTCGGCTGGGTATCGAGATGGCTGCCCATAGTGACCGGCAGCGCGTCTGGATCGGTGCCGGGGCGGGTGAAGAACATCGTCCCCATCTCGTCGATGCCGAGGGTCATGCCGGCCTCCTCGCCCCATCGCTTGAACAGCGCACGCCCTTCGGCGTCGACGTCCGTCAGCGTCTGGCGATTGTTGCCGCCGGCAATGCCGGGGCCGATCTTGGCCATCTCCATGATCGAATCCCACAGCCGGTCGCCGTTGATCTGGAGATTGGAGGCAAGGCTCATCAAAACTTCTCCCCTCGGTATTTTGGACAGCGCGGTAGACGCGCGGTCAGTCGGTGCTCTTCAGGACCTGACGCAGCGTGTCGGCGATCTGGCCGATCTGATCTTCCGAGATGATCAGCGGTGGCGACAGCGCGATGATGTCGCCGGTGGTGCGGATCAGCACGCCCGCCTCCAGCGCCTTGAGGAAGGCGGAGAAAGCGCGCTTCGTCGGCTCGCCCGCAATGGGCTCCAGCTCGATCGCCGCGATCATGCCGATGGTGCGGATGTCGATCACATGCGGCTCGCCCTTGAGCGCATGAATGGCGTCGGCAAAGACCGGCTCCAGCGCATGGGCCCGCTCGAACAGCCCTTCCTCCTGATAGGTCTCGAGCGTCGCCAAGCCGGCGGCCGAGGCCATGGGATTGCCGGAATAGGTGTAGCCGTGCGCGAACTCGATGGCCGCCTCGCCTCCGGTCATGAAGGCGTCGTAGATCTCGTTCTTGACGAACACCGCCCCCATCGGGATGACGCCGTTGGTCAGTCCCTTGGCCGTCGTCATGATGTCCGGCACCACGTCGAAATAGTCGGCCGCAAAGGCCGCACCCATGCGCCCGAAGCCGGTGATCACCTCGTCGAAGATCAGGAGGATGCCGTGCTGGTCGCAGATCTCGCGCAGCCGCTTCAGATAGCCCTTGGGCGGCGGCAGGACGCCGCCGGAGCAGGCCACCGGCTCGACGATCACGGCGGCGATGGTGGAGGCATCGTGCAGCGCGACGAGACGCGCGAGGTCGTCGGCGAATTCGACGCCGTTCTCCATGGGCCCACGCGTATAGCTGTTGCGGGACAGATCGTGGGTGTGCCGGATGTGGTCGACGGCGGGCAGCATCGTGCCGAACATCTTGCGATTGCCGGAGATGCCGCCGACCGACATGCCGCCGAAATTGACGCCGTGGTAGCCCCGTTCCCGGCCGATCAGCCGGGTGCGGGAGGCCTCGCCCCGCATCCGGTGATAGCCGAGCGCGATCTTCAGGGCCGTGTCGCCCGACTCCGAGCCGGAATTGGTGAAGAACACATGGTCCAGCCCGGTCGGACTGATGGTCGTCAGCCGCGAAGCCAGCTCGAACGACTTCGGGTGGCCCATCTGGAAGCCCGGCGCATAGTCGAGCTCGGCCGCCTGACGCTGGATCGCCTCCACGATCTTCGGCCGGCAGTGGCCGGCATTGACGCACCAGAGCCCGGCCGTTCCGTCCAGCACCTGGCGGCCGTCGGCCGTCAGGTAATGCATATCCTTGGCGCCGACGAGAAGGCGTGGAGCCTTCTTGAACTGGCGGTTGGCGGTGAACGGCATCCAGTGGGCTTCGAGATTATTGGGAACGATCGGCCGCGTTTCGTTCATGATGTCCTCCACACGGGAGCCGAACCGGCTAGCCGTGACCTCGTTTCTTGACTAAATGGTCAAATCGGACGCTAAAAGCAGATCCTAAGCCGGTCAAGCGGATTCGCTTGCATTCTGTGCAGCATGCTGGACCGCAAAAATTTCGGGCAACGGGCAATCCGGCGCCTTCGAAAGGACGGCAAGATGATGGACGCGCGAGCCCCCTCGGCCACCCTCGAAGACAGGACGCCGACCCGCATCCAGACGATCAACCGCGAGATCATTCTCGAGGCGGCGCTGGCGGTCTTTTCGGCCTATGGCTTTCGGGGCTCCACTTTGGACCAGATCGCGGCCAAGGCGGGCATGTCGAAGCCCAATCTGCTCTACTATTTCCGCCGCAAGCAGGAGATCTACGCCGCGGTTCTGGAACGGACGCTCGACGAGTGGCTAGCCCCCCTGGAGGCGATCGACAGGAACGGCGATCCAATCCAGGAACTGCGACGTTATATCACGCTGAAGCTGGAGCTTTCGGCGAAGCGGCCGGAGGCCTCACGGCTCTTCGCCAACGAGATTCTCAACGGCGCACCCGCCATCAGGGGTTTTCTGCACACGACGTTGAAACGGCTGGTACACGAGAAGGCCGGCGTCATCCGCGGCTGGGTCTCGCAGGGGCGGCTCGCCCCGGTGGACCCGTTCCACCTGATCTTCACCATCTGGGCGGTGACCCAGCACTACGCCGATTTCGACGTACAGGTGCGCGCCATCCTGGGCGACCAGGTGGGCAAGCCGGGCTTCTACGAGCAGACGGCGCAGGCGGTGCTAACGATCGTGCTCAACGGGATCAGACCGAGGGAGTAGCGCTTCGCCGGACCGCCGATCTTTCGACCCGGCTTCGCATTTCCAGACCAAATCCGGCCGACTAGGACGCGGGCGAATCCTGATCGTCCTCTGAGCCGTCCTCTTCCGCGCCGGGAATGACGTACTGACCGGACAGCCAGCGATTGAGGTCGACGGCCTTGCAGCGCGGCGAACAGAACGGATAGGTGGCGCGCGCGGACGGACGACCGCATTCCGGGCACTTCCGCTTGGGACGCAGCGGCGCCACCTTGGCGCTGCTTGCCGTCATGCCGCCTCCCCAGCGGTCTCCGCTGCAATTCGGGCATTGTGCACATCGTAGCCCTCGCCGGCGATCAGCGAGATCGTCTCGTAGAGCGGCAGGCCGACGACACTGGTGTAGGAGCCGACGAGACGCACGACGAACCGGCCGGCCAGGCCCTGGATGGCGTAGCCACCGGCCTTGCCCTCCCACTCGCCGGACGCGACATAGTGCTGAATGTCCTCGCGAGACAGGCGCTTGAAGCGAACCCGCGTCTCGACCAGACGCTGACGCTGGCGGCCGGACGGCCCGATGACGCACAGGCCGGTGTAGACGTGGTGGGTGCGCCCGGAGAGGATGCGCAGATTGGCGACCGCGTCCTCCTCGATCTCGGCCTTGGGCAGGATCCGCCGTCCCACGGAAACCACCGTGTCTGCGGCCAGGACGATGCGGTCCTCGGCCTCGTCGCGCTCGCGTAACGTTTGAAAGGCCGTCTCGGCCTTTTCCTTGGAAAGGCGCTTGGCGAGCGAGCGGGGATGCTCGCTCCGCTCGGGCGCCTCGTCCAGATCCACCGGCAACAGGCGCTCGGGCTCGATCCCGGCCTGCTGCAGCAGGGCAAGGCGTCGCGGCGAGCCCGACGCCAGGACAAGGGAGCGCTGTGCGGCCATGTCCTTACGATCCGGTCGTTACTTGAAGCGGTAGGTGATACGACCCTTGGTCAGGTCATAGGGGGTCATCTCGACCAGCACCTTGTCGCCGGTCAGCACACGAATGCGGTTCTTGCGCATCCGCCCGGCGGTGTGGGCGATGATCTCGTGGTCGTTCTCGAGCTTGATGCGGAACGTTGCATTGGGCAGAAGCTCGGTGACCGTTCCGGGAAATTCGAGAACTTCTTCTTTCGGCATGCGCTCTTTAAACCTCAAACACTTGGGGGCGACGGACATCCGGTCCGCCAGCTCATAGAATTTCTGGCCGCGTGACAGCGCGGTCCGTTGAACTGGAAGTCAGCCTTAAATCGGCCTTCTCGACGCAAAAAGCAAGACGCTGCGGCACCGTATGGTTGCCGCAGAGCGCCATCGCCCCCGTTCCATCCATTTCATCCCGAGATGCGCTGGATGTCGGCACCGCAGGCGGAGAGTTTTTCCTCCAGGCGCTCGAAGCCGCGGTCGAGGTGGTAGACCCGGTGCACCGTGGTCTCGCCGTCGGCCACCAGACCGGCGATCACCAGCGACACCGAGGCGCGCAGGTCGGTCGCCATCACCTCCGCCCCCTTCAGCCGATCGACGCCCTCCACCCGCGCCGTCTGCCCCGACAGCGAAATGCGCGCGCCCAGCCGCGCCAGCTCCTGCACGTGCATGAAGCGGTTCTCGAAGATCGTCTCGGTGATCTCCGACACCCCGCCCGAGCGCGTCATCAGCGCCATGAACTGCGCCTGCAGGTCCGTCGGAAACCCCGGAAACGGCCGCGTCTCCACGTCCACCGCATGGATGCCGCCGCCGTTCCTGACCACCCGCAGCCCGTTCGGCGTCTCCGACACCTCGGCGCCCGCCTCGCCCAGCGCCGTCAGCGCCGAGGTCAAAAGCTCGGCCCGCGTGCCCAGAAGCTCCACGTCGCCGCCCGCCATCGCCACCGCCATCGCGTAGGTGCCCGTCTCGATGCGGTCCGGCAGAACCGGATGGCGCGCCCCCGACAGGCCCGCCACGCCCTCGATCACGATCGTCGACGTGCCCGCGCCCGAGATCTTCGCCCCCATGGCGATCAGGCAGTTCGCCAGGTCCACCACTTCGGGCTCGCGCGCGGCGTTCTCCAGAACCGTCTCGCCCTTGGCCAGCGTCGCCGCCATCATCAGCACGTGGGTGGCGCCCACCGACACCTTCGGGAACACGTAGCGGGTGCCGACGAGCCCGCCCTTGGCCTCGGCCAGCACGTAGCCGCCCTCGATCTCGATCGCCGCGCCCAGCGCCTTCAGCCCCTCGATGAACAGGTCCACCGGCCGCGTGCCGATGGCGCAGCCGCCCGGCAGCGACACCTTGGCCCGGCCCATGCGCGCCAAGAGCGGCCCGATCACCCAGAACGAGGCGCGCATCTTCGACACGAGCTCATAGGGCGCCGTCGTATCCACGATGGTGCGCGCGCAGAAATGGATGGTGCGCCCGGCGTTCGGCTCCTGCCCGGCGCGCTTGCCGCTCACCGAATAGTCGACGCCGTGATTGCCCAGGATGCGGATCAGCTGCTCCACGTCCGCCAGATGCGGCACGTTCTCCAGCGTCAGCGTGTCGTCCGTCAGAAGCGATGCGATCATCAAAGGCAACGCCGCGTTCTTCGCTCCCGATATCGGCAGCACACCTCGCAACGCACCCCCGCCCCGTATCCTGATCCGATCCATCTATCTCTTCCAGCCGTCTTCCGGGCCGCGCGCCAAACACGGCAGCCGCCGAGCCACTTATGGTCTTGTGGGCGGTTTGTCACGCAACCATGCGGCTTTTCAAAGGCGTCGGGCGGGATGGGCCGGGGTATCCTATTCCGGACGGATCAGTGCGACGATGCCGAACAGAACCAGCGCCAGGAGCGCGAGCTTCCAGAAGTCGCCCCGTTTGCGAAGCCCCGGCAAGCCGAGAGGGCGGATCAGCTGGACGGCCATCAACAGGATGAGCAGAACGGAGAAGACCTTGGTCATGGGCAGCCCTCTTAACGAAGCAAGCGGGGTTTAGCCATTCCCTCCGTGGTCGCTCGTCACCACATCCAGTGTTCTGTTCAACCGGACCGGATAGGAGAGCCAGAATGAGCTCACTTCACGGCGAAAGCGACCGCATCACCATCCATCCCCAACCGCAACGCGTGGAAGTCGACTTCCACGGCACGATGATTGCGGCGACGACAGCGGCGTTGATCCTCGAGGAGCGGGGACATGATCCCGTGCTCTATATCCCGCGCGGCGATGTGCGGATGGAGCTGTTCACGCCAACCGATCGACGCACCACCTGTCCCTGGAAAGGCGAGGCGCGCTATTGGTCCGTCGGCGCGGGAGGCCATGTCGCCGAAAACGCGGCCTGGTCCTACGAGACTCCTCTGGCTGGGGTCGGGCAGATCGCCGGGCATCTCGCCTTTTATCCTGACACGGTGACGATCCGGGTCGGTGACCAAACATAGTCGGGACGGCTACACGCCTTTTGGAAGCGGCCCGGCCGTGCGCAGTCGCGGTACGGCCGCCACCAGCGCCCGTCCCGCCTCCGAGCGCGGCGCGGCGACGATCTCCGCCGCAGGACCGCTTTCGACGATCCTACCGGCATGCATGACGGCGATGCGATGGGAGACGGCGCGCACCACCGCCAGATCGTGCGACACGAAGAGGTAGCTCAGCCCCCGCTCGGCCTGAAGATCGACCAACAGACGCAGGATCTGCTCGCGCACCGAGACGTCGAGCGCGGAAACGGCCTCGTCGAGCACGATCATCGAGGGATCGGTGGCAATGGCACGGGCGATCGCCACCCGCTGGCGCTGACCGCCGGAGATCTCGTGGATCCCACGCGACGCCAAGGAGGACGGCAGGCCGACGCGGTCGAGAAGACGCGCGATCGCGGCCGGCCGATCGCGCCGTCCGGCAAGCTTGTGAATGCGCAGTGGGTCGTCCAGCACGCCGGCCACGGTCGCCCGGGGATTGAAGGCGGCCGAAGGATCCTGAAACACCATCTGGATGTCCTTGCGCACCGCCCGCAGCGCACCGCCCTTCAGCGCCAGCAGATCGGCGCCACGCAGCCGCAGCGTGCCCGCCTCCGGCTCGACCAGCCGCATGATCACGCGCGACAGGGTCGACTTGCCGCTACCCGAGGCGCCGACGAGGCCGAGGGTCTCGCCGGGCGCGACCGACAGGCTGACACCGTCGAGCGCCGCCACGCGCCGGCCGCGGCCCGTGAAAGTCTTCGTCAGATCGGTGGCGACGAGCAGCGGCTCGCTCATGCCGGTGCCTTCAGCAAGGGTGGGCTGTCGAGCGTCAGATGGCTCGCCAGAAGCTCCGCCGTATAGGCTTGCCGCGGATGCGTGACGAGCTCTGCCGCCGGTCCCACCTCGACCAGGGCGGCGTTGCGGAACACGGCGATGCGATCGGCCAATCCCGAGGCGAGCGCGATGTCGTGGGTGACGAAGAGCAGCGTCATGCCCGTTTCGCGCACGAGATCGTCGAGAAGGGTTACGATCTCGGCCTGAACGACGACGTCGAGCGCGCTGGTCGCCTCGTCGGCGATCAGCAGTGTCGGACGGGCGGCGATCGCGGTGGCGATGGCGACGCGCTGGCGCTGGCCGCCGGAGAGTTGATGCGGATGGGCCCGAAGCAGGGCCGCCGGGTGCGGCAGGCGGACCCGATCCAACAGCTCTTTGGCACGCGCGTAGGCATCGCGCCATGACAGGCCCAGATGGCGGCGCGGCACCTCGGCGATCTGCTCGCCGATGGTCAGAACCGGGTTCAACACCGATCCGGGATCCTGGAATACGAAGCCGATGTCGCGACCGGGACGAGGCGACTTCACCGTCAGACCCGGCCAGTCGATCCGCCCCGTGCACTCGGCCGTTGTCGGCAGCAACCCGGCCAGCGCCAGCGCGAAGGTGCTCTTGCCGGAGCCGCTTTCGCCGATGATCGCCAGCCGCTCGCCCCGCCGGATGTCGAGAGTGAGACCGTCGAGCGCACGGGTTTCGCCCTCGCGGGAGCGGTAGCGAACGCCGAAATCGAGCGCCTGAACCAGAATCCCGTTCATGCGCGCGAGCGCCGCCGCGCCAACGCCTCGACGACGCCTTCGCCGAACAGGTAGGCGCCCAGCACCGCGGCCACCAAAGCCAGGCCCGGCACGATGGAAAGGGACGGCGCCGAGCGCAGGAGATTGCGTCCTTCCGCGATCATCGAACCCCAGGTGACCACATTGGGATCGCCGAAACCGAGAAACGAGAGCGCGGCCTCCACCAGGACGGCTTGCGCCACGATCACCGAGGCAAGCGCCAGCACCGGCGGCAGCGCGTTGGGCAGCACTTCTCGAAAGGCGATCTCGGCGGGATGCATGCCGATGACGCGCGCCGCCGCGACATAGTCGCGCTCGCGGATCGACAGGACTTCGGCGCGGGCGAGCCGCGCGGGGCCGGTCCAGGCACCCAGCGCGATGGCCATGACGATCACTGTCAGCGACGGGCCGAAGACGCTGACGAAGGCGAGTGCCAGCAGAAAGGCCGGTACGATCTGGAAGGCGTCGACGATGCGCATCAACGCCTCGTCGAGAAGGCCTCCGGCAAACCCCGCCAGGGTGCCGACGAGAGCGCCCAGCGCGACGGCGACGATGGCCGCCGCCAATCCCACGATCAGCGAAGCTCGCGCCCCATGCATCAGCTCGGCCAGGACGTCGCGGCCCAGCCGGTCCGTTCCGAACGGCAGGCCCGGATCGGCAAAGGGCGGCGTCAGAGGCAAACCGACGATAGCCAAGGGATCGCGCGGAAAGATCACAGGCGCAAGCAGTGCACAGGCCGCGAGCAGCACCAGCAGCGTGAAGCCCGCCGCCCCTTCCGGCGATGCGAAAAACCGGCGCGCCGCTGTCATGCTGCCTCCGTCGAACCGACGCGCGGATCGAGCACCGCATAGGCGATATCGACTGCCAGGTTGACCAGGATCACCACTAGGGCGCTGACGACGACAATGCCCATCAGGAGCGGCGCGTCGCGCCCCGCTACCGCCTCCTGCGCCAGACGGCCGAGCCCGGGGATGGCGAAGACGCTCTCGATGACGACGCTGCCGCCCAGCATGGTCGCGGCCTGAAGGCCGAGCATGGTGATCAGCGGCAGGAGCGCGTTGCGCGCCACGTGACGCACGACGATGCGGCGCCGCGACAAGCCCTTGGCGCGGGCGGAGAGCACGAAATCCTGGCGCCAGACCTCGGCCATGCCGGCCCGCATCATGCGCAGGTAGAGCGCCAGATAGATCAGCCCCAGCGCGCTGACCGGCAGCACGAGATGGCGGGCGACATCGAGCGCCCGGTCAAGGCCGTGCTTGCCGGAGGCGATCGTCTCGATACCGCTCACCGGCAGCCAACGGAGCTGCACGGAAAAGACGACGGAAAGCACCAGTCCCAGCCAGAAATTAGGGACGGCGTAGAGCGCCAGCGAACCGATCGACAAGGTGCGATCCCGCATGCTGCCGGGGCGAGCGCCGGCAACGAGCCCGAGCAGCGAGCCGAGGCTGAAGGAGAGCGCGATGGCGCTGCCCATCAGCCAGAGCGTGTTCGGCAGCCGCTCCAGAATAATGCTGCCGACCGGGCGGCTGAAAGCGACCGACCAGCCGAGATCGAGGCGCGAGAGAGAAGTCAGATAGAGCCAGAGCCGAGCCAGGGCCGACTGATCCAGCCCGTAGCTCTGGCGCAGCGCCTCGGCCATCTGCGGATCGCCGCTGCCGAGCGTGACCAGATAGGCATCCACCGCGTCGCCCGGCGCCAGTTCCATCAGAAAGAAGGTGCCGACGATGACAATCAGCAGCACCGGAATGCTGCCGATCAGCCGTTTTCGTACGAGGCGCAGGACTCGTGTCACCTCGGAGGTCATCCCTGAAGCCGGCTTACTGCGCCAGCCCCGTATCCGCCCAGTTCGACACCGCCCAGCGCGGATTGTCGGCAACGTTCAGGACCTCGGAGCGGGCGACCGTGATAAAGCCCCAATCGGCGACATTGATCAGCGGCAAATCCTCGGCCACGAGGGTCTGGAACCGGTTGAACAGTTTCGTCCGCTTCTCGGTATCGATGGTCGTATTGGCCTCCTCGATAATCGTATCGAGCTCGGCATTCTCGTAGCCGCCCTGGTTGGAGAAGGGCACGCCGGCCGGCGTGCCGCTCTGCACCAGGATGGTGGTCGAGATCGCCGGATCGCCACGGAAGACGGTCGGCGCCACCGCCAGATCGAAATCGTGGTCGGTGTAGACGGCCTGAATGTGAGCCGGCGCATCGGCATTGACGATTTCAGCGTCGATGCCGACCTCGGCCAGCGCTTGGCGCAGATAGTCGCCGAACTGGCGCGTCTCGTTGAAATAGGGAGCCGGGCGCAACTTGAGATTGAAGCGAACCCCGCCGTCGCCGCGCGGATAGCCGGCTTCGTCGAGCAGCGCATTGGCCTTGTCCGGATCAAAGTCATAGGTCGGAACGTCGGGATCGTAGAATTCCGGCGCGTTCTTCGGCACCGGTCCGGTCGCGGTCTCGGCGTAGCCGAGGAAGACCGTCTTCACCACGAAATCCTTGTCGATGGCGTGCGCGATCGCCCGGCGCACCTTCACGTCGGCGAGTTCCTGGCGGCGATGGTTGATCTCGACGATCAGCTGATAGGTCAGCGCCTCGTAGCCCTTGGAGATCACCTCGATTCCGTCGACCTGAGAGATGCGGGCGAGATCGGCCAGCGGCACGGCGGAGAAGGCGGCGAGTTGGATCTCCTCGGCTTCCAGCGCGTTGGCGGCCGCGGCACGGTCGGGCAGCACGCGATAGACGATCTCGTCGAGCTTCGGCTGCCCCTCGCCCCAATAGTCCGGGTTGCGCTCCAGCCGATAATATTCGCCGGGCTTGTACTCGGCGAACTTGAAGGGGCCGGTGCCGACCAGCTCGGTGTTGGTCGGGTTGGCCTCGATGTCGGTCCCTTCATAGAGATGCCTGGGCAGCACGCTGGTGACGACCGGCAGCGCGTTGCGCACGAGCTGCAGCGGCGTCGGCTCGGAGAAGCGGAAGATGGCGGTGAGGTCGTCGGGCGTGTCGACGGCTTCCAGGTTCGCGAACACCAGGCGCCCGAGATTCTGCAGCGGCTTCCAAACCTCCATTGCGGAAAAGGCGACGTCGGCCGAGGTGAAGGGTTCGCCGTCGTGCCAGGTGACGCCGTCGCGCAGCTTGAAGGTGACCGACCTGCCGTCCGCAGAGCCCTCCCAGCTCAGGGCGAGACGCGGCTCGAGTCCGTTCTCGCCGGAGAAGGAGGCCTCCGCCAGCGGCTCGACCACCTTGCTGGCGATGAAGAACACGCCGTTGGAGGCGACGATGGCCGGATTGAGGTTCTTCGGCTCGGAATCGGCGGCCACGATCAGGCGGCCGCCGGTCGGCACCTCCTGCGCTTTCAAGATGCGCGGCAGGGCCGTCGATGCCAGGAGGCCGGAGGCGCCGGCCAGAACAGAGCGTCGGCTGATCAGAAAACGGGACATGGCGTGCTCCGGATGGCCCCAGACGAGCGCGGGGCGTCGCGCGACAGGGAAACTTACGGCAACAGGATTGGCCGCCGCAATTGCTTTTGCACGGTCGGCTTAGGATAACACGATCGATAGAGGATCGCGGCCGCCAAAGGAGAGCCCCATGCGTTACAGGACAGGCGCGTCGCCGGTGCTGACGCTGACCACCGGGCCGGTGGATGCCTATCCGGCCGTGCTCCAGGCGCTGTCGTCGCCGGTGCTTTACGACTACGACCCTGCGTTCCAGGAGACCTATCAGCGCATTTCGGAAAAGCTGCACGGCATCGTGGCCAGCGAAACCGTGCCGGTCATCCTGCAGGGCGAGCCGGTGATCGGCCTCGAGGCAGCGGCGGCCTCGCTGATCGGCCCCGACGACGTCGTCCTCAACCTCGTTTCCGGCGTCTATGGCAAGGGGTTCGAGGCATGGGCGGCGCGCTCGGGCGCCGAGGTGGTCGAGCTGGCCGTGGCCTACGATCGGGTGCTCGACCCTACGGCGGTAAAGGCGGCGCTGGACGCTCGGCCGGACGTCACGATCGTTTCGGCCTGCCATCACGACACGCCGTCCGGCACGATCAATCCCATCGAAGCGATCGGGGACGTGGTGGCAGCGCATGGCGCGCTGTTTTTGATCGATGCGGTGTCGTCCTTCGCGGGCATGCCGATCGACGCGCGGACGGCGCAGGCCGATGTCTTCGTGACCGGGCCAAACAAATGCCTCGGCTGTCCGCCCGGCCTGACCATCCTCGGCCTCAGCCGCCGCGCCTGGGAGAAGATGAAGGCGAATCCGGCGGCGCCGCGCGCCTCCATCCTCAGCCTGCTCGACTGGGAACACGCCTGGCGGGCCGGCGAACCGTTTCCGTTCAGCCCGTCGATCGCCGAGATCAACGGACTGGAGGCGGCGATCGACCTCTATCTTGCCGAGGGGCCAGAGCAGGTCTGGCATCGCCACGCGCTGACGGCCAGGGCATGCCGGGCCGGCATCGTGGCTTTGGGGCTGGAGCTCTGGCCGGCGGACGAGCGCTTCGCCGCGCCGACGGCGACGACGATCCGCGTGCCGGAGGGCATCGAGGAAACCCGGCTGCTCGCCGAACTGCGCGACCGCTACGGTGTGGTGCTCTCCACCGGGCGCGGACCGCTCGCCGGCAAGGTGTTTCGCATTGGCCATATGGGACCGGCCGCGCAGCCGCTCCATGCGGCGGCCGTGCTGGCGGCGCTGGGTGGCGCCCTCGCCGCTCTCGGCCGTCCCGCCGACATCGGCAGAGCGGTCGTAGCAGCCATGGCGGTGATCGACGCAGATGGCGGCGATTGAGGATCGGGCGGCTGGGAGGCCGCGCGCTCAGGCGAAGGACGCGTGGCCGAGACCTCCGTTGGCCCGGCCCTTCAGGCCTCGACGCCATGCATATCGAGAAGACGCTGGCGGTAGAGCGCGAAGGCCGCATCGTAGCGTGAGCGTGCCTCGTCGCGGGCCCGCGCCGTCTTGGTTTCGTCCACCGCAATGCAGCGCTCGGTGATGGCCGAAATTTCCTCCGGCGTGCCGCGCTCCCTGCCATAGGCCCAGATCGCCTGTACCGCGCCACCGAGGCAACCGGCCTCCTCGGTGACAGGAACCACGATTTCCGCACCGGTGGCATCGGCGATCAGCTGCCGCCATTCCGGGCTCTTGGCGCCGCCGCCGACCAGGAAGATCCGCTGCGGATCGGTGTCGCCGAGAATGCGCCGCATGCCGCCGAGGACGCCGAAGCTCGTGCCCTCCACCGCGGCGCGGACGAAGTTCTCCGCCGTCATGTTGGTGTCCGTGAGGCCGAGCAGGCTGCCGCGGGCGTTTGGCAGGTCGGGTGTCCGTTC
The DNA here is from genome assembly GCF_036541425.1 of Consotaella aegiceratis. Taxonomy (NCBI): domain Bacteria; kingdom Pseudomonadati; phylum Pseudomonadota; class Alphaproteobacteria; order Hyphomicrobiales; family Aurantimonadaceae; genus Consotaella; species Consotaella aegiceratis. The sequence continues at coordinate 16,511 of NZ_JAZHFT010000009.1, read as the reverse complement.
GCCGTTGAAGAACGGAAGCAGCGTGAGGCCGCCGGCGCCCGGCTGGCTGGCGGCAAGCGCCTTGCCGACATACGCGTAGCCCTGTCCGAACAGAATCGCCGCACCGCCGGTCACGTTGGTGCAGTTCATCGTGCAGATCAGCGGCAGCCAGCCACCGCTGCTGGAGCAGAACGGCGCCGCCCAGTCGGAGGGGTCGATCACCGGTGTGTCGCTGTAGGAATAGAGCGTCGCCGAAGTGCCGAGGCTCATGGTGACGATGCCTTCGCGCACGTTGCCGGTGCCGATCGCCGCCATCATGTTGTCGCCGCCACCCGCGGAAACCAGACAGCCCGTCGACAGGCCCAGCGCCTCTGCGGCTTCCCGCGTCAGCGGTCCGACGATGGAGGCGGACGAGATGAGTTCCGGCAAGGCCTGGGCCAGAAAGCCGGAGCCGCCGTCGATCGCCGCCAGAGGCTCCAAGGCCCAGCGGCGGCGCCGGATGTCGAAGAACGCGGTCCCCGAGGCATCGCCGTACTCGGCGACGCAGCGGCCGGTCAGCCAGTAGTTGAGATAGTCGTGCGGCAGCAGGATGTGGCGGATCGCCTTGAAATTCTCAGGCTCGTTCTGCCGGAGCCAGAGCAGCTTGGAGAGCGTATAGCCGGTGCGCGGCACGATACCGTAGGCCTCGATCCAGGCCTGGCGGCCGCCCAGCGTCTCGATCAGCTCGGCGTTCTGGCTCGCCGTGGACGTGTCGTTCCAGAGCTTGGCCGGGCGGATGGATCGGCCCGCCTCATCGAGCACCACCAGGCCGTGCTGCTGTCCCGAAACGCCGATCGCCTTGACCTCGGCTCCGTCGATACCGGCCTGCGCGACGGCCTCGCGCACGGCCGAGATCATCGCATCGACCCACCATGCCGGCTCCTGTTCGCGAGCCCCGGTGTCGCGTTGGATCAAGCGATGCGCGGCGCTGCCGCGGCCGCGGATTTCGCCCTTGTCGTCGACGACCAGAGCCTTGGTGCTCTGTGTGCCGCAATCGATGCCGATGAACATGATGCTCCGCCTCCCCTTCCCGGACCGCGCGTTCTCTACGGATCGGTCCAGCAACGACAGTGTACGACCGCCGCTGCGCGCGCTACGCAGCCCTTGGCAAGTGCTGTGCGTTTCTTGCGCTTTGCCGGCGCTTTGGCCCGTCGTCCGAACGACCCGACCGCCCGCCATCGGCCATCGCAACTTCGCTTCGCAGCGCTATTCACTTCGGCAGCCGGGTATCTATCCTCTTGAATTCCGAGAGGTTTCTGATCGTGTAGTCCATGCGAAGAATAGCCCGGTCCATTACAGGTCTCCGACCATGGCCAACATGAGGTCGACGATAATTTGCCGGACCGAGGGACTTGACTCACTTGCCAAGTCGCGGCTCTGGCCGCAGGATCAACACATCCAGGATTTTGCAGGGACTCGGCATCGGGAGGACGGATGTCGCTAGAGGACACACGAGCATTTTTCGACTCGACAGGAGCGGGCTCAGGCGGTGAATCCACATCGCGCCAACACCAGGACGGTTCGTCGAAGGCCGTCTTCCAGAAAGCTCTGCACGAGATTCTCGCCCCGATGGACGGTTCCTTCGAGGCCTTCTCGCACGACTACCCATTTCCCTATTCGGGCTGGCACTATCACCCCGAATACGAGATCCATTTCATCCGGAAGAGCTCCGGCTCGTATTACGTCGGGACCTACGCCGGCGATTTCGAGCCGGGCAATCTGGTGATGACCGGGCCGCACCTGCCGCACATGTGGGTCAGCACCGCCGTGGGCGAGGACTGGGACACCGCGCACGAGCAGATTCTCGACCGGGACATGGTCGTGCACTTCAGCGAGCGGTTCGCCGACACCTGCATGCATTCCTTCGAGGATTGCGGCGGGTTCCAGACGCTGCTCAACGAGGCGCATTCCGGGCTTCTGTTTTCCGCCGAAACGTCGCGGCGCGCGGGAGCGATCTTCGAGGCTCTGCTGCGGGCGCACGGCTTCGAACGGTTGGCGCTCTTCTTCCGGCTGCTTGCCGAACTGGAGGCCGACACGGGCCGCTACTGCCTGTCCTTCGCACCGCCGGGCCCGAACAGGATGGCCGGCCGGCTCAACACCATCCTCGCCTATATCGCGGAGAACTTCAGTCGCGCGGATTTGAGCTGCGCCTCGATTGCCGCGGCCCACGGCATGAGCGCCTCGGCGTTGTCGCGCGCGTTCGAGAAATACGCCAACTGTCCGTGCGTGGAGTACATCAATCGGCTTCGGGTCTATAAGGCCTGCCAGCTCCTGGCCGAAACCAAGGACCCGGTGACCACGATCTGTTACGACGTGGGTTACGACGTCCTGTCGACCTTCAACCGCAACTTCCTGCGCTTCATCGGCGCCACCCCGTCGGAATTCCGTCAACGGCGCAGCCTCGGTCTCGGCCACGAGACGCGCCCCGGCCTCAAGCCCGAGGCGATCACGGTCGGGGGCGCCAGGCTGGCGAGCGAGCGACGCACTGGCGCAGCGGCACCTCAATCGGTTTAATCGCGCCCACCCAACACGAAAAAAACGATTAGCATCTGCGCGCACCTGCGGCATGACCTGCCGACGGGGAATGTGCGATTTCTCACGGGGCGACGAGCCCGCGATAAGGTCCGGCGGATGGAGAGCGAAGCGGCGTCCAACATCAAAAGCCGCGTCGCCGGCGATACTCAACGGCTTGTGCCGCAAGAGATTTTTGCTTCGACGCATCCGACGATACGGCATCGGCCGCCCCTCCCCTCTGCAACGTGAAGGATACGCGGCATCGGCCCGCCAACAGGGCCTTCACGCTGCCGGCAGAGTCTAAACAACTGTTTTTACGACTTAAAATTCTATTCTGACGCGTCGTGCCTGCTGGATTTCTGACGGCACTCGGGGTTGCGGCCTTTGGCGTTCCCGGGCCCTGTTCGATCGTCAAAAGCTGCAATCATATTGCGCAAAAAACGCATAGCCGCCTTTTGGCCGACGCGAGACAATTAACAAGAAGTCGGAATTCACATTTTCCGAAGCAACTTTCAGCGCAAACAAGGGGAGGTCGGCGCCATGAGAGTAACCGGTGTCGTTCTCGAGCGGCCACGCAGCCTTTCAATTCGGGATATCGAAGTACCTTGGCCGTCCGAGCCGGGGCCGAACGAGGTCCTCATCGACGTCAATACAGTCGGCATCTGCGGCAGCGACGTCCACTATTACGAGTTCGGCAATATCGGCGACTTCGTCGTCAAGGAACCGATGATCCTCGGGCACGAGGCATCGGGCACGGTCCGGCAGGTCGGCTCCGCGGTCAAGCATCTCAGTGTCGGCGATCGCGTCTGCATGGAGCCGGGCATTCCCGACTTCGCTTCGGTCGAGACGCTGAAGGGCATGTACAATCTCGATCCCTCGGTCCGCTTCTGGGCGACGCCGCCGATCCACGGCTGCCTGACGCCGCAGATCGTTCATCCGGCCGCGCTCACCTACCGTCTGCCAGACAGCGTCAGCTTCGCCGAGGGCGCCCTCGTCGAGCCGCTGGCGATCGGCGTCTACGCCTCCAAGAAGGCGCAGATCCAGCCCGGCGACATCGCCATCGTCACCGGGGCCGGCACGATCGGCATGATGGTTGTCTTTTCGGCGCTCGCCGCCGGCTGCGCGGAGATCATTGTCAGCGACTTCGCCACCGCGAAGCTGGCGCTGCTCTCCGGCAGGCCGGAGATTACCGTCGTCGATCTCAACACGGACAATCTGGCTGAGGTGGTGGCGGAGCGCACCAACGGGCGCGGCGCCGACGTCTTCTTCGAGGCCAGCGGCAGCACCAAGCCCTTCGAGACCATGTTCAAGCTGGTGGCACCGGGTGGCCGGGTGGTGCTGGTCGGCATGCCGGCCGAGATGCCCGCCTTCGACGTGGTTGCGCTCGAGGTCAAGGAAATCTCGCTCACCGGTACGTTCCGCTACGCCAATGTCTGGGATCGCACGCTCAATCTCCTGGGCAGCGGCAAGATCGACGTCAAGGCGCTGATCAGCGAGACCTACCCCTTCGAAAGGTCGATCGAAGCCTTCGAGCGGGCTGCCGAGCACCGCCCGCAGGACGTGAAGATCCAGATCGCGCTCTAGGCCGACTCGATCCCATACCAAGGCCGAGGGAGCCGGCGGGAGACGTCCGGTTCCCGATGAAGATCCGAGCAGACGAACCTGGCCGTCGCATCCGACGCGCCTGACCTTGGTCTTTTGCATTCTGCCCACCCGTTCCGCCGACTTGGGAGGAGAACGCCGTGCCAGATCCAATCCTGTCGATGTCGCACATCCGCAAGAGCTTCGGCGGCGTGCACGCGCTCGTCGACGGCAATCTCGAACTGGAACGCGGGCGCATTCATGCCTTGTGCGGCGGCAACGGCGCCGGAAAGTCGACGATCCTGTCCATCCTGATGGGCTTCTACGAACCCGATGCCGGCGAGATCCGCCTCGATGGCCGCGTCGTGCATTTCCATTCGCCACATCAGGCGCTGTCCGCCGGCATCGCCATCGTGCAGCAGGAATTGAGCGGCATTCCGCATCTGACGGTGGCCGAAAACATCTTTCTCGGCGAAGAGCCGCGCAAAGGCGCCTTCGTCGACTTCAAGACACTCTACCGACAGGCGGGCGAACTGTTGTCCTCGCTCGGCTTCGCCATCGATCCGAGAGCGCGCCTCGACACGCTGACGGTCGCCTCCCAGCAGCTCATCGAGATCGCCAAGGCCCTGTCGCGGCACGACGCCCAGATCGTCATCTTCGACGAGCCGACATCGGCGATCGGCGAAAAGGACGCCGAGCGTTTGTTCGAGGTGCTGCGTGACCTGGCGGCGGCGGGCAAGGCCGTCGTCTACGTGACGCATCGCCTCGCCGAAATCTTCCAGATCGCCGACGACTACACGGTCTTTCAGGACGGCGCGCGGGTCGCGACGGGCCAGGTGGCCGACATCAATCGCGAGAAGCTCATCGAGATGATGATCGGCGGCGCCATCGAAGGCGAATTCGTCAAGGAAAATGCGCCGACCGCCGAACCCGTCCTCGAACTGCGGAACCTCAACCGCGCGCCGTGGTTCGCGGATGTCGGCCTGACGCTTCATGCCGGCGAGATCCTGGGTATCTATGGCCTGGTCGGGTCCGGCCGCAGCGAGATGCTGGATACGATCTACGGCCTTGAAGAGCCGGATGACGGCGAGGTGCTGGTTCGCGGCAGCCTGTTGCCGCCCGGCCGGGTCAAGCAGGCGCTGGCCGCCGGCATTTCCTACGTCACCGAAGATCGCAAGCGCAGCGGCCTAGTGCTCAGCGCCTCGGTCGGCGACAATCTCTCGTTGTCGCAATTGCCGCATCTGCAGTCGTTCGGCTTCGTCAATCGCCGCGCCGAACGCAGCCTGATCCAGAACGCGATCTCCAACATGCGCATCAAGACGCCGAGCCCGTCGCAGCTCGTGCGCAACCTGTCGGGCGGCAATCAGCAAAAGGTCGTCTTCGGACGCTGTACTGCCGGCGGGCCGAAGATCCTGCTGCTGGACGAGCCGACGCGCGGCGTCGACGTCGGCGCCAAGAAAGAAATCTACCGGTTCATCTCCAACTTCGCCCGATCCGGCGGCGCGGTGCTGATGGTCTCCTCCGAACTCGACGAGATCATCGGCATGAGCGATCGCGTCGTGGTGATCCGGCAAGGGCACACCATTGCGGAGTTCCCACGGGAGATGGCCGATCAGAAGTCCCTGATGATGGCGGCACTTTGATGGACCGAGCACCAGTCGTTCGCGGAGGAGGAGCAATGCAACCCAGCACCCGGAGCACCACCAATCCCCTTGCGATGCGCGAATATGGCATCGTCTTCGCCTTCATCGGCCTGTGCATCTTCGTCGGCGTGCTGTGCCAGTTGAAGGTGGTGCAGGGCGCCTGGCCGCAGAATGCCTTCCTCACCTTCAACAATCTGATGCTGATCCTGCACCAGATCTCGGTGAACGGCATTCTGGCGGTGGGCATGACGTTCGTCGTCATCTCCGGCGGCATCGACCTGTCGGTCGGCTCGGTGCTGGCCTTCTCCGGCATGATGGCGGCCTCGTTCGCCACCCGCTCGACGGGGGTGACGGCCTGGGCGGGCACATACGGGATGATCGTCCCGCTGATCGTCGCCCTCGTCGTCGGATCGGCCTGCGGCGCGCTCAACGGATGGATCGTCAGCCGCTTCAAGATCCAGGCCTTCATCGCCACGCTGGGCATGCTGATGGCGGCGCGCGGCTTCACCATGGCGGTCACCGACGGCAACCCGATCTCAGCGCTGTCGCCGGACTTCCGCTGGTTCGGCACCGGCAAGCTGTTCGACGCGCTGCCGATGCCCGCCGTGATCCTCGGCCTGGTCTTCCTGGTCGCGTGGATCCTGCTCAACAAGACCGTGTTCGGGCGCTATGTCTACGCCGTCGGCGGCAACGAGAAGAGCGCGCGGACCTCCGGCATCAACACCAAGGCCATCCTGATCTGGGTCTACGTCCTGTCCGGCCTTCTCGCCGGGCTGGCGGGGGTGATCCTGACGGCCAAGACCGGCTCGGCGCAGACCGCCGCCGGCACGTCCTACGAACTGGACGCCATCGCGGCCGTCGTCATCGGAGGCGCCAGCCTGTCGGGCGGCATCGGCCGGCTGACCGGCACCTTCTTCGGCGCCCTCATCATCGGCGTGATGAACAACGGCCTCGATATCCTCGGGGTCGAGAGCTTCTACCAGCTCATCATCAAGGGAAGCCTGATCGTCTTCGCCGTCATCCTCGACCCGTCGAGGAGGCTGACGGCCTGACCCTTAACGCATGCAAAACCAGGAGGAGAATGACCATGAAAAAGCTTGCTGCGTCGCTGATGCTGTCGTCGCTGTTGATGTCGGGAGCGGCATTCGCCCAGGACAATCCGCAAAAGGTGCGGATCGCGTTCCTGATGTACGGCAACAAGGCAGAATTCGTGCAGCTGATGGAGCGCTATGCCAAGGAGCATCCGGCCGTGAAGGACGGGCTCGCCGACATCACGCTCTTCGACGGCCGCTATGACGCCTCGGTCCAGAACGACCAGGGTCAGATGGCGATCAACACCGGCTACGACGCCATCATCATCAACCCGATGGACTTCGAGGCCAATATCGACGTGGTGACCAACGCCAACGACGCCGGTATTCCGATCGTCGTCACCAACGCCCGCCTGAACACCCAGGACATGCTGTCGGAGGTCGTCTCCGACGACGTCGAGGGCGGCTATCTGGAAGCCAAGGCGGTACTCGGCCAGCTCGGTTGCAAGGGCAACGTCGTCATCATCGAAGGCCCGATCGGCGGCTCCGGCGAGATCGAGCGCGGCCAGGGCAACGAACGCGCCATCTCCGAATGCCCGGAAGGCGCCGTCAAGGTGCTGGAGCGCAAGACCGCAAACTGGTCGCGCGCCGAAGCTCTCGACCTGATGCAGAACTGGCTCAGCAAGTATCCCGACCAGATCGACGGCGTCATCGGTCAGAACGACGAGATGGCGCTCGGCGCGATCGAGGCGATCAAGGCCGCCGGCTATGAGGTCAGCGACTTCGCCATCGCCGGCATCGACGGCGTCACCGATGCGCTGCGGGCGGTCAAGGCCGGCGAGATGACCTCGATCCTGCAGGACGCCCGGGGCCAGGCCCAGGGCTCGATCGACGTCGCGCTCAAGGCGGTGCTCGGCGACGATTATCAGCCGATGTCCGACATCTGGGAGCAGTACAAAGGCGACCTGGAATGGAGCGACGGCCAGACCAAGCGCTACGACATCCCGTGGACAATCGTGACCGCCGACAACGTCGACGCGCTGCTGAAGGACCGCGGCTACTGAGAAGGCGACCGGAAAGGAGCGGAGGAGACCCGCCGACGGCCATCGGGTCTTCTCGTTCCTGCAGCGAATCCGAGCTCTCCACGTTTCTTCCGAGGCGTGGACGACGGTCTCCCCGGAAAACGAGGCGGGCGTGCCATGCGCCCGCCTCGTTCTCGATTCAGGGGCGGCAGGAAGCGCGACGATACCCGCGCCAGATGCGACCGGCCGCGACGGCCGAACTGACTTCGCCATGGATCGCGGAAGCCAGCAGAAGGCCGATCGGCGTCTTCAGCACCCGACTTTGCCGGACCCGATCGCCCTCTTGAGACCTCGCGGCCGGCGTGCTCGACGGCGGCTCGGCCAGCCGAGCGAGCTCCTCCGGCCTCATCTCTTTCCCGGAGAACGGACGACAGCGGATTTGACAGCTCTGCCGAGCAGCGCTAGCTTCTTCCTACCGAAAGCGCTTTCGGTGCCCAATTGGCGACATTTAGACAAGTCAGAGGGCAAGGGTGAGGATATCGGCGCTTCGGAAGGGAGGATGACGTGGCGGCCAAGCTGTTGCAGCCGAGACCCACGAAGAAGACCGTCTCGATCGCCCGTCTCGCGGCGCATCTCGGCCTTTCGGAAGGCACCGTTTCGCGTGCCCTCAACAACTATCCCGACATCTCCAGAACCACGCGAGAACGTGTCGCCAGGGTGGCGCGGGAGCTCGGCTATCGACCGTCCTCGACGGCACGGCGTTTGGCGCGCGGCGTGGTCGAAACCGTCGGTTTCGTCCTTCCAGGGCGCGCCGGCCATGTCTCCGCGCCCTTTCTCGCCGAGTTTCTCGACGGCATCGCCAGCGAACTCGCCCTCTACGATTGGGACGTCATCGTCGCGGCCGTCCCGGAGGGGCATGAAGGACGCGACGTGGTGGAGCGCCTGATCCGATCGGGCAAGGTCGGCGGCTTCGTGCTCACCCGCACGCGCCGAAGCGATTCGCGCGTCGCCTATCTCAAGCAGGAGGGCGTGCCCTTCGTCCTCTATGGCCGCACCGACGCGTGCGACGACTGCGTCTTTCTCGACGTCGACAACGAGAAGGCCTTCGTCGATGCCGTCAATCACCTTCATGGCCTGGGGCACCGACGCATCGCCCATCTGGCCGGCGATCTCTCCTACACTTACGCCCATCTGCGCCGACGGGGCTATCGAGCCGCCATGGCGGCACTCGGGCTGGATATCCCGGACGGCTACATCGTGGACGGCGTCGTCGACGCGGCCTCGTCCGACAGCGCGACGACCGGACTGCTGGCGCTGCCCAACCCTCCGACGGCGATCCTGGGCGTTACGGACGAGGTGGCGCTGGGCGCCATGCGGGCGATTGCCCGCGCCGGCTTGAAAGTCGGCCGAGACATCTCGGTGATGGGTTACGACGGCCTGCCCATCGGCCTTGCCGCCGAACCGCCGCTGACCACGATGAGCCAGTCGAGCGCCGACGCCGGTCGTCATGTCGCGCACATGATCAAGGCGCTCATCGAAGACGGCACTCTCGAGGAGCCGCGAGTGCTCTGGGAAGCCAAGCTCACGCCTCGGGCCTCGACGTCCCGCCCGCCGGCCGAAGAACCGACCTGACATCATCATAGGGAGGAAAATATGATGACACGAACCCAGACCTTGTTTGCGACCTCGCTCGCCGCATTGCTGATGTCCTCGGCACTCGCCAATGCGCAGCTTCGGATGTGGACCACCGAGGAGCAGCCCGACCGCTTGGCCAAGCAGGAGGAACTGGCCGCCGAGTTCGAGAAGAAGACCGGAACCGCGGTGGAGGTGATCCCGGTCACAGAAAGCGAACTGGGCACCCGCGCTACCGCCGCTTTCGCCGCCGGCGACCTGCCGGACATCATCTATCACCCGCAGCAGCACGCCCTGCCCTGGGCGGAAGCCGGCATTCTCGACGTGGAGGCGGCGAACCAGATCGTCGAGGACCTCGGCCGCGACACCTTCGCGCCCGGCGCGCTGGCCTTCGCAGACTTCGAGGGCGAGACGGCCTCAGTGCCGGTCGACGGCTGGACCCAGATGGTGCTCTACCGCTCGGATCTGTTCGAGGAGGCTGGGCTGGAGCCGCCGACGACCTACGAGGCGGTCGGCAAGGCCATCGAAGCCCTGCACAACCCGCCCGAGATGTACGGTTTCGTCGCCGCCACCAAGGTCGACGAAACCTATATGAGCCAGATGCTGGAGCACATCTTCCTGGCGAACGGCGTCAGCCCGGTGAAGCAGGATGGCTCGACCGGCTTCGAGATGGAGCCGACGGTAGAGGCCCTGGAGTTCTACAAGGCGCTCGCCGAGGCCTCGCCTCCCGGCGATCTCTACTGGCAGCAGTCGCGCGAGCTCTACTTCGCCGGCCACGCGGCGATGATCATCTGGTCGCCGTTCATTCTCGATGAACTGGCCGGCCTGCGCGACTCCAACCCGCCGACGATCAACGACGATCCAACTTCGACGGAACTTGCCGGCAAGACCGGCGTCGTCACGACGCTGGCCGGTCCGGCCAATCCCGATGGGGCGGCCTGGGCCGATATCCGCTATCTCGGCATCACCATGGACGCCGATACCGATCCGGCCTCGGAGTTCGTGAAATTCTCGCTCAGCGACGGCTACGAGAAGACCCTGTCGATCGCCCCGGAAGGCAAGTTCCCGGTGCGCCGCGGCACCGAGGAAGAGCCCGATAAGTACACCAAGCTGTGGGCGACGCTCCCTGTCGGCGTCGACCGCAAGGCGCCGTTGGGCGAACTCTATCCCCAGGAGGTCGTCGACAAGATCACCTCGGGCCTCGAAACGGCCGGGCGTTGGGGCGCCACCGAAAATCAGCTGGCGCTGGCCTCGCGCATCGTCAACTCCAACGCCATCAACCGCCTGGTGCGCGAATATCTCGACGGCGAGCGCGACGCCGAAGCCACCGTCGAGGCGATGAACGCGGCGATCGCGGACATGTAGGCGTCCTCCCACGCCTGAGGCCGGGGAGCCCGTCTCCCCGGCCTCCCCGCCGGAACAAGGGAGAGACCCCAATGACTGCGACCGACATGGTGCCCGCGCAGCCGGATCCCGAAGCGGTGCTGGCGAAGAGGCGGCGCCTCGGACCGATGGCGCGCGGAGAGGCGCGCCTGGCGATGGCGATGCTGCTGCCGACCTTCTTCATCGTCTTCGCCATCGTGCTCCTGCCGCTCATCGCCAATTTCTGGATTTCGGTGAAGCCGGTCCGGCTGGACGATCTACGGCCCGCATCCCCCGTGGTCTCCGAACGGCCGCGCGGCGACATGGACGTCGCCGGCGGGCCCTTCACCATCGAATACCGGCTGCGCAACACCTCGCGCGACGACCCGATCGCCGACGTCAGCCTCACCGACACCCTGCCAAAGGGCCTATCCGTCCAGTCGGCGGACGAGCGCTGCGCGGTGGATGGGCGCGACATTGCCTGCGAACTCGGCGACTATGAGCCGGGCTTCCGCGAGACGGTCGAACTCCAGGTGGTTCCCGACGAAGCGTTCGCCGCCAGCCCCGTCTCGCCGCGCGACAGCGAACCGGTGATGGCGGGCACCGCCCCCAACGTGCTGACCAATTTCCACTTCACGCTGGAGAACTTCGCGCGCATCTTCGATTCCGCCGAATTCTGGGGCGTCCTCTGGGTCACCCTGACCTACACGATCATCGGCACGCTCGGAGCCTTGGTCCTCGGCCTGTTCGCGGCCCAGCTCCTCAACACCGAATTCTTCGGGCGCTCCTGGCTGCGCGGGCTATTTCTGTTTCCCTATGTGGCGCCGGTGATCGCCGTCGCCTTCACCTGGGTGGTGCTGCTCGACCCCTTCTCGGGCACCTTCAATGCCATTTTGCAGCGCATGGCGCTGACCGACCACGGCATCAACTTCTTCGGCCAGCGCGCCGTGGAATTGAACCTCTTCGGATTGACTGTGAACTTTCCGCTGGCGCTGTCCTCGGTGATCGCCTTCGAAGCCTGGCGTTATTTTCCGCTGTCCTTCCTGTTCATCCTGGCACGGATGCAGTCGATCTCGACGGAGATGTACGAGGCGGCGGAGGTCGACGGGGCCTCGCCCTTCCAGGTGTTCTGGCACATCTCCCTGCCGCAGCTTCTGGGGATTCTCTCGACCCTCTTCCTGCTGCGCTTCATCTGGACCTTCAACAAGTTCGACGACATCTTCCTGCTCACCGGCGGGGCGGCGGGCACCCGCACGCTGACGGTGTCGGTCTATGAACAGGGCTTCGCGCTCGCCAATCTCGGCGCGGGCGCGGCGGTGGCCGTGGTCGTCTTCCTATTCCTGCTGGCCTTTGCCATGGCCTATTTCCGCTTCGTCCATCAGGAGGAGGGCTGAGCCATGACACTTGGTATCGGGCTCATATTGGCCGCCGCGTCCGGCGCTCTCTGGGGAACGATGGCGATCGTCATCGCCGGCATTCTCCTGAGCCTCGTCACCGGTCTGGCGGCGACGCCCGTCGTGCTGGCCGGCGCGGTGGCGGGCGCGGCAAGCGCCGTCGTTCTCGTTCTTTACGAGCCGGGCACCCGCACCGGCGCCTCCTTGATCGGCGCCTTCTTCGCGGCCGTGGCCGGGCTGTTGCTCGTCTCCTTCGCCGCGCCCTTCTCGATCGATCTCGGCCAGGTCTTGCCGGTTCAGGTGGTCGCCATCGTTCTCGTCTGCGGTGCCGTTTCATTGGCCAACCGCATCACGCTCAGGGGTCTGGGCGCCGGGCGGCTCAGCCGCTACCGCATCGAGGTGATGCTGTCGCGGGTGCTGAAAGGTTTCGGCTTCGTCTTCTTCACGGTGATCGTCGCCCTGCCCTTCTACGTCATGGTGATGACCAGCCTGAAGAACCAGCAGGCCCTGCTCCTCAACCCGCTGGACCTGTCGATCGACCTCTCACAGGGGACCAGCCTCTTCGAGAGCTACACGCTGCTCTTCACGCAGTTCAATTTCGGTCGCTTCCTGCTGGTCTCGACCATCGTCTCGGTCATCACCGTCGTCATCACCCTGCTCTTCTCGATCCCCGGAGCCTATGCGGTGGCGCGGCTGCGCTTTCGCGGCCGGGCGACGATGACGCGGTCGATCCTGCTGATCTACATGGTCCCGGCCATCGTGCTGGTGATCCCGCTCTATGCCGTGTTCTCCCAGTTCGGACTGCGCAACAGCCTGCTCGGCCTGCTGATCGTCTATCCGGCCACGACCGTGCCGGTCGCCCTCTACATGCTCCAGGGCTACTTCCAGGGTCTGCCACCCGAGCTGGAGGAAGCCGGACTGATGGACGGGCTGTCGCGGCTCGGCGTGATCCTGAAGATCACCCTGCCGCTGTCGCTGCCAGCGCTCGCCTCGGTCGCGCTCTATGTCTTCATGATCGCCTGGAACGAGTTCCTCTTCGCCTTCATGTTCCTGGATGATCCCAACATCTTCACCTTGCCGCGCGGCGTCGTCTCGCTGAACTCCTCGGAGGTGCCGCGGCAGATCCTGATGGCCGGCGCGGTGGTCGCGACGGTGCCGATTCTCGTGATTTTCCTGTGGTTCGAGCGCTTCCTGGTGCAGGGGCTCACCGCGGGCAGCGTCAAAGGATGAGCTGATGACCGATCCCTCCGACACCGTCGATGCTGCGGACGTGGGCGCTCTCGACGACAAAGCGAGGGCGATCCTTCGCCAGAACGATCAGGGCGACTACACCGTGCCGACCAAGGGGCTCTATCCCTTCCAGTGGAACTGGGATTCCGCGCTGGTGGCGCTCGGCTTCGCCACCTTCGACATGGACCGCGCGCTGAGAGAGATCGAAACGCTGCTCGCGGCGCAATGGGCCGACGGAATGGTGCCGCATATCGTCTTCTGGCAGGACGACACCGGCTATTTTCCCGGCCATGGCGAATGGGGCACGGCGGTCAGCCCACCGACGTCGGGCATCACTCAGCCACCCGTGGCCGCGAGCGTACTCATCCGGCTCCACCAAATGGGTGGCGAGGTCGAGCGCGTCCGCCGGCTTCTCGTGAAGCTGGACCGCTGGCACCGCTGGTTCGCCGAGGCACGCGATCCGGACGGCCGCGGCCTGGTTGCCATCATCCATCCCTGGGAAAGCGGACGCGACAACCTGCCGGACTGGGACCGGCCGCTGTCTTATGTCGACACGTCGAAGGTCGGCACCTATCAGCGCCGCGACACCCAGCACGTCGACGCCGCCCAGCGCCCGCTCAAGGCCGAGTACGACAAATACATGGCGCTCGTACAGTTCGGCCGCGACCATGGATGGAACGCCGAGGCCATCGCCAGCGGCAACCCGTTCTGGGTCGCCGATGTCGGAATGAACGCAATACTGCTGCGGGCGGAGCGCGATCTCGCGACCCTCGCCACCGCGCTCGGCGAAGCCGTGATCGCCGATGCGGCGACGGAGCGCGCCGAGCGCCTGGCGGCCGGATTGGAGACACTGTGGCACGATGAGCTGGGCGGCTATGTCTCGCTCGACCTTCGCCATGGCGACAAGGCCGACACGCTGTCGGCCGGAACGTTCCTGCCGCTTTATGGCGGCGGCATCGCGCCCGGCCGCGCGGCCGCTTTGGTCGCGACCCTGCGGGACTGGCGCGACAAGGTCGCCTATCTGGTGCCGAGCTACGATCCAAACGTCGAACGCTTCGACCCCGTCCGCTACTGGCGCGGGCCGGTGTGGGCCATCGTCAACTTCATGGTCGCGCGCGGGCTGGCCGATGCCGGGTACGGCGAGTTGGCCGAGGACGTGCGCGCCGACACCGCGCGCCTGATCGCACAATCGGGCTTCGCCGAATACTTCAGCGCAACCACGGGCGAACTCTGTGGCGGCAAGGACTTTTCCTGGACCGCCGCCATGTGGCTCGCCTTTGCCTCGCCCAGCGCATCGGCGGAATAAGGGAGGACGCATATGGGACGCATCGACCTCAAGGACGTGCGCAAATCGTTCGGCGCCGTGGAAATCATCAAGGGCGTCGATCTTTCCGTCGAGGAAGGCGAGTTCGTCATCTTCGTCGGCCCCTCCGGCTGCGGAAAGTCCACGCTTCTGCGCTTGATTTCCGGGCTCGAGGAAGCCACCGACGGCCACATCCTGATCGATGGCGACGACGTCACCGGCAAGCCGCCCGCCGAGCGCGGCCTGTCCATGGTGTTCCAGTCCTACGCTCTTTATCCGCACAAGACGGTGCGCGAGAACATGGGCTTCGGCCTGCAGGTGGCGCGGACGCCCAAGACTGAGATCGCCGAGCGTGTTCAGAGTGCGGCCGCAGTCCTGAAGCTCGAGGAGCTCTTGGACCGGCGCCCCAAGGAGCTGTCGGGCGGCCAACGCCAGCGCGTCGCCATCGGCCGCTCGATCGTGCGCGAGCCGCGCGCCTTCCTGTTCGACGAGCCGCTCAGCAATCTCGACGCCGCGCTTCGCGTCGAGATGCGCCTGGAGATCGCCAAGCTGCACCAGCGCCTGAAGGCGACGATGATCTACGTCACCCATGACCAGGTGGAGGCGATGACCCTGGCCGACCGGATCGTCGTCCTGCAAAAGGGCCGGATCGAGCAGGTGGGCTCGCCGATCGAACTCTATCAGAAGCCGGCGAACCTGTTCGTCGCGCAGTTCATCGGCTCGCCCAAGATGAACGTCGTGCCGTGCCGAGGGACGGCGGGCGCCGTGTCGTTTTCGGGCGGCGGGTCCTTTCCCCTAGCTCGCGCCACGCCGGAGGCCATCCACTTCGGCGTCCGCCCCGAGCACATCCGGCTCGTCGAAGCCGGCGCCGGCTCCATCGATGGAGTCATCGACGTCATCGAGCGGCTTGGCTCCGACACCTACGCCTATGTCCAGGCCGGCGATCTGGGGCTGATCACCGTGCGTATCGTCGGACACGCGGCCCTTCGGCCCGAGGAGCGGGTCGGCCTCGCCTTCGATCCCGAAGCCGTCCACATCTTCAGCGCCGACGGTCAGGCGATCGCAGGCTGATCCGACCGTCCGGACGGAGGCGGCAGCGCCCCTCAGCCGCCAAGGACTCCCGATCGACGTCCAAACCAGAGGGCCGGCCGGCTGCCAGAAACGCCGCAGCCCATCCCGCCACGCACCGCTTTGGAGCGGTTGGACGGGATCAAGAAAGCGTATCCCGTGTCGAGGCCGTCGACAACGAGTCTTGCCTGTCATGCGGCAATCGGCTAGCAAGGGCCTCTGTGTTTGGGACCGGTCGGGGCGTCGAGCCATTCGAGCGGTCTTGCACCCGTAGCTCAGCTGGATAGAGCGCTGCCCTCCGAAGGCGGATGTCAAGTTTGGCGATGGCTGGTGGCGCTGGAAAAAGGAAGTGACTAAACAACGGTTTGGGCGAATGTCGGGTTCGCTCTTCAGACCGACCAAAATATCGCGTAAGCATGGCGTAAGCATCTCGCGAACGGTATGCACCCGTAGCTCAGCTGGATAGAGTGTCGCCCTCCGAAGGCGAAGGTCACAGGTTCGAATCCTGTCGGGTGCGCCATTTCCCTCAATAAATCAATACGCTAGCGCCTTGTGCCAACTCGAGCTGGGTGCTTACGCGGGAATTTGTCGTCCGTGAAGAAGGCTGATCAAGCCGCCTGGGCAGACTCGGTCGGGGTGATGGGCGCCAGGAGAGCGGCTTTGATGAAGGCGATAAAAAGCCAGAGCCAGGCGAGGAGCCGTCGGAAGTTGTA
>NZ_JAZHFT010000089.1:0-6333 GCF_036541425.1 Consotaella aegiceratis | reverse complement strand
ACAGCTTCGAGGCGGTGCCCTCGCGCGTGCCCCTGACGCCGCACCGTGCGACGAAGCGCCCGCGCATCGAGGGGGCGCAAGTGGGGATCGTGGCGGGTCCCGAGGGCGAGGAGATCCACTGCGACCAATACGGCCGGGTGAAGCTGTGGTTTCCCTGGGACCGGCGGGCGAAGAAGGACGGCTCGGATACGACTTGGTGCAGGGTCAGCCAGGCCTGGGCGGGGGGCACCTGGGGCGGTCAGATCATCCCGCGGATCGGCATGGAGGCGATGGTCTCCTACATCGACGGCGACCCCGACCGACCGCTCATCACCGGCCTGGTGCCCAATACGAGGCAGAAGGTGCCCTACGAGCTGCCGGCGAATAAGACCAAGAGCGCGTTTCGGACTGACAGCCATAAAGATCGCGAGCCAGGAAATTTCAACGAGATTACCTTCGAGGATGAGAAAGGAATCGAAGAAATATTTATTCAGGCTCAGAAGGATATGCATATCGGCATCAAGAACAACTATATTCAATACGCTAATGGTAATCATCATACTCAGGTTGGTAGAAATGAAACTAAGTCTGTTCTTGGCTGGTCTGATACATATATCAACCAAAGCTATTCAATTTCGACAGGCCGGAATTTTTACCAACTCGTTGGCAATCCAAATGCGGTGCTATCAGTTTTATCCAAGGAATTTGTGAGCCGAAATAACTTCCATTTGCCATTTGATCTACTATCATTAAATACAGATTTATCAAAAGACCATACTCAGGGCTCATTAATAACAGTCGTTTCGGGAGATATATCAACAGACTCGGCCGGGCATTACACTCTTAATGTCTCTGGAAATGCCCATTGCAGCTATGAAAATGGATTTTCGGCCATTTCGGGAAACGAATATACTGTCTCTAGCAATAGAGATATTCATATTCTCGCGAATCAAGCGGTAGCTATCGGTGCTGCGACCGCGCTTGTTATTAAATGCGGCGAATCAGAAATTATTATGAAAAAAAGCGGGGAAATAGATATTAATGGAACCTCAATCAAGATAAACGGAAAAGAGAGCATAACTCATGTTTCTCCGAAGATTGACCTTAATTAAAGCATGGGTCTTGGGATTCATACCGGCGTTATCGTTAATTATACCCTTAGGCGTAGATGTATACGCACAAACTAGTACGCCGCTTTCGCAGAATGATGAAAATAACATCGTTTCTGCCTGCCGAACAATTGCTCCTAAGTTTGTCGACATGATGTGTATAGGAAAAGCCAATATAAATACGGTTAGCTTAAACTTTCCAAATATTTGTAATTATTACAACTCAGTGGAGACCATTAAGGTTCACATCGAAGCCTGCAAATCACCAACATCAGATCTATCCAAACTATACGTTGAAATGTGGAGATACTCCCTGGGGATGAAAAATAGTTTTTATTCAATTTATTCTGATTATGTTAGCGGTAATGTAGCCGCCGAGGTTGCAGCCGCCGCACCGGCTATTAGTGGAGCTGAGCAAGCATTTACGTTAAGCATAATCGCTTGCGGCCGTGATGAAGGGTGTAATAGAGATTTGTTTGAAAGCTTATCGAAAACGGTAAAGGCATCTTTAGTGAAAACTCCATTGTTTTGTGATTATGACGACAGTCGGAATATATTCAAAAGCGATCGAACATATAGAAGTATATTCGTTGACGAGCGATATCCCGATGGGCTAACGATGCCTGTTTGTAAAGAATACTATTGTAAGTATCATAACTGTGATAAATTGGAGGTCAACAATGGCCTATTTATCCTGGGTGATAGATTTATCCCGCAGTATGATCTTTTATTCAAGGGAATACAGCCGTGACAGATAACGCGCTTAGACCAATTTATCCTTTCGGAGCAGGCGAGGTCGTTCTGACAGAGCCAAACAGTTCGTTGAGCTCAGGAGCGGATGGGGCGACCAGCCTGTCCGCTGAAACACATAACTATGCGCCTTCCAAAGGTATTTTGTCCATTGGGAGCAAAGTCACTTATTCGGGCTGGGTCATTGTGGATGACGTGATACCGCCTGATTCATTTAAACGATACAGTAAGTTTATAAAGATCTGGCAGGTAGAAAAGGAATACGATCTAATCCTGATTAGATTTATCGGCACAAAGCCCAGTATCCACTCGATGACGGATGCGCCAGAGTCCGAAACAAGAGTGCCCACCGATAGCGTTGCCGGGAGTACAATCGGTCTTCTTAATAATGCAATTCAAGGTCGGGGTAATCCGTATCTTTTGGACTCGATTTATGAAATTGATTTAAAGCAAATCCAATGTGAACGATCATGTTACGGCGACGACACTAATGTTATATCGTTTAACTTTTCGAACGCTAGCATCTATGAGCACGTGGTTCCCTGTACTATAAACAACAATATATATCTAGCATTTGATGTGGTAAATAGAAACACGTTTGCTGGAATCGTAGTTCGTTTTGACTGCATGGTATATACCGTCTCGAACTAGGAAGTTGGATGTCAGACATACAGTCGATAGCTATACAGTTGTCGGACAACGAAGACTGTATTTAGTCGTCTGTGAAGAATGGCGAAGGCATTGAACAGAAGGAATAATCGGCCGCAGCGAAGATTTTGTTTTTGCCAGTTTCGGCCGGCTGTGGGCGGATAAACTTGCAAATTGCGTTCGTGTAGAGAGCGTGATTCCATGGCTCCCGGATCAATGAATGGGGAGCTTGGCGATGCGTCCGAAGGAACGGCGGGACAGCGGGCAGAGCGATCTTTTCCGCGCCCGGCTCGACCAGATCGTCGACCTGGACCACGCGCTCGTCCGGCTCGCACGGGCGATCGACTGGCGCTTTCTGGAAGAGCGGCTGGGGGCGGCCTACACCGATGCGCCCGGCCATCCGCCGCTGGCGACGCGGCTGATGGCGGGGCTGGCGATCCTGAAGGCGATGCACGCCCTTTCCGACGAGGCGCTGTGCGATCGCTGGCTGGAGAATCCGTACTTTCAGCTCTTCTGCGGCGAGGAGGTCTTCCGCCACACGCTGACCGTGGGCGCCCAAAAGCTGGAACGCATCCACCTCAGCTCGTACGAGAGCATCGGCGGTTCAAAGCGTATCCATGCCAAGGAAGATTTCGAGGTCCGATGCGGGAAATCCTACCTCGTTCTAAAGCGCGACGGCACGATCATTATCGAAGGGGTGGATATCAAGATAAAGGGCAATCGCATTGATCTCAATGAATGATATCGGCAGATCGTTGTCGATGGGCGGCTTGAAGCACTTGATGGTCCTGCCGGTCGCAGCGCTCCTGACGTTAGCGGGTCCTCCCGTATCGGCCGAGGCAGCCGCGTGCACGCAGATGGATGCCATCGCGACTCTTGCCGCGAAGCAGGATCAGGCCGGAGCCGCCATTCTCGTGGATGCGGACTGCGCCAAGGCCATGGCGGCGACCGGCAAGCGCGAGAATGCCGTGATCCTTCTTGATGCCGGCTATCCTTCGGTGCTTGTTGGTCAATTCGAAAGCAACGACCTGATGCTCGCGCTGGAGCAACAGGTCGACCAGGGTGACCACGGTTTCTTCAGCACCGACCGTTCGCTCGGCAGCGTTCTCCAGATATTCGCCGACGAGAACCCGGATTTGGCCGATCAGGCCCTACGCGTGCGCGATTTCGCGTTGGCCTCGCAGGCCGCAACAACTGGACAGGACACGAGCGCAGAGCCGTCCGACAGGAAGCGTTACGCGATGTTCCTTCCGGTCTGGCAGAGCAATAAGACCCGCGAAAACTTTCTCCGGATCTGCAGCGAAGCGGACTGCGGGACGCCGCCCGCGACCTTTAATGCCTGCGATGTGGAGGAGATGGAGGCGAACAAGCTCGCTTATGCCAATGATCCTGCATCCTTTATGGCGAAGGCGGAGAAGTGCGATACCTCGCTGCAGAACCTTGTCTTCGTGCAGGCGTTGCGAAAGTTCGGCATGATCGATTCATCCTGCAGCCCGACCATGCAGATTAATGCTGTCGTCAAGACCGGTCTTGAGGCGGCAGCGAGTTGCACGGGTCTGCTAAAGGCGATCTCCGAGCAAAGCGCGTTTAGCAGTGCGGACGTCGTCCGCTATTATCGGCGCGTCCAGGATAGCGAATTCACACTTCCGCCAGACGTTGCACTGAGAAATGCTGACGACATCGCGTTTATTTCGCCATCAATCGCCGAGCGCTTGCGCTCGTTCGCTCATGACTAAAACCGTATGAACTTCGGGTCGAGTAGTGCATCGTGAGGCAGATACATGGTGGAGATCAGCCAGGCCGAACTGAACCGCTTCCTGTCGCAGTCGGACTTCGACTTCTCGACGCCGGCAGGTTGGCGCGAGTTCCTGAATGAGCGTGCCCTCGAGGGCGGCAAGGGCCGCGACGCCGATGGCATCCAACTGCGCGACCTGAAGAACTACGCCGTCGGCTCGTCGCAGTTCATCTCACACGACCAACCTGTTCCTGTGACCTTTACCGTGCGGACCCAGGGAGATGGTTTAGCCTTGCCGCCGGGCAACCTTTACGTCTTCCATCCGAACGCGGCATGGGATTACGTAGTCAGTCAGTTCTCTCTTCAAAGCACGGATAGCGTCGTCAGGTATAGGCTGATGGCCGGCGGCGGCGATAAGCCCGGCCTTTACAGCAATGAGAATTGGGGGACCATCTACTATATCGCCATCAAGGCTGGTGACATTCCCGGGAAAGGCGTTGCCAAGTCGGCCGCCGAGCAGATGACGAAGAAGTACATTAAGGACGCGAGCAAGCTCATCATGCGCGGCCGCAAGCTGCTGAGTATGGGTGGGGTCACCTACATCATCACGGTCCGAATCGGAAATATGAATGAAGAAAGTCACATGATGGATCAGTTGCTGCTCTCGCCGCAGGGCGCCGCGCGGATGCGGGACATGACGGACCGGGTTCTCGAAGCACTCGAGTAATTCCGAACCGGCCTCGTCCCCAACCCCAAGCAGAAAGTCCCCTATGAGTTGCCGGCCAACAAGACCAAAATAATGTTCCATTCAGTTAGAAACGCATTAAACTTGCGAGGATTTTTTTTAATATTAGCTATTGTTTTATATTTAATGTTCATGATTTCTGCATATATATATATCTATATTCATGCAAAAGAGCAATTTGGCGATAATTATCAATATATTAGTGAGTCGATTGGGTATACGCCTTATTTTAGTCCGCGATTTAAAAAAGTTCAATGCAGCGATAGTATTTTCATAATTAAGCCTGATCGAGTTCTTATTTCAAATATATTTAATCATTATGAAATAAATACCTGGTATCCCTGGCCTATACCAATACACTTCGGTATATTTCATGATAAGAAGGTATTTTATTGGAGCTTCAAAGAAGGCAGGTTTCTTGAGGGAAAATATTCTTCTGGTGCTGGCGTCCATTTTCGAGATATAGCGCGCGCCTGCGGATACTCTGTATACGGATAGATATTCCATGCCCAAAGCGCACCGCCAAGTCGATATCGGCTCCGGCCACGCCTGTCACTTTCCGCCCTCTGCCGCCACGGGCGGCAGCCCCGACGTCTTCGTCAACGGCAAGCCGCTGATGCGGGTGGGCGACAGCTACGAGCCTCATGCCTGCTCACCCTGCCCCAAGCCGGAACACGGCCGCAAGCTGGCGGAAGGATCGGCGACGGTGTTCGTCAACGGCAGGCCCGCCGGTCGCATCGGCGACGCCATCGACTGCGGCGGCGCCGCCGAGACCGGATCGCCAGATGTTGAGATCGGCGGTTGATCGGGCGTGCCGCGAAGAATGTTGAGGTCGGCAACGGAAACTGAGTCGGCCAAGCTGAGTTCACTGGAGGGCACCACGCCCGACAACCTCTACGGCGTCAAGCGCCGGCTGGCTAAGGGCACCATCAGCGATGGATGGTATGTCCATCTTCGGCGCCAGGGGCGCTATATCATTCGCCACTTCAAGGACAGCGCCTATGGGTCGGCCGACGCCGCGTTTCATCAGGCGCGGGCTTTTCGGGATGCGGTCCTGGACGCTCTCCCGCCGATGACCAACCGCGAAAAGGCGACGTGCCTGCGTAGCGACAACACCAGCGGCATCACTGGCGTTTACCTGCCACCCGTTAAGGTGGTGAAGTTCGAGCCCGGCAACAATTACGCCGGGCTCAAAGCAGACCTTCGTTGTGCGGGCTTCAGACGTCTCGTTTGGGTCGGTGAACGAACCCGCTGCGCGGGAGGGCACCCGCGGTTGAGGTTAGAGGAGACAGGCCGAAGTCGCGCCTGCATTGAGCGTCGTGCGGCAGGGGCAGAGCATGACGGGCTTCTTCAACAAGGAGCCCGAC
>NZ_JAZHFT010000088.1:2500-5000 GCF_036541425.1 Consotaella aegiceratis | reverse complement strand
GGTCTGTGCCACCCCCAACAACTTGCGTCATTGGAGGTCACGCTTCTTCCGAAGTTACGCGTGCAATTTGCCGAGTTCCTTCAGCAGAGTTCTCTCAAGCGCCTTGGTATACTCTACCAGTCCACCTGTGTCGGTTTCGGGTACGGTCTATACGGTGGGGCTATTTCCCGGGACCGCTTCGCCGCCAAACCAATCCGATAAGGATTGACGACACACGCGATCCGTCACTCTCCACCAGGCCCACGATTGTTTACGTGGTTCCCATCGACTACGCCTTTCGGCCTCGCCTTAGGGGCCGGCTAACCCTGCTCAGATTAACTTTAAGCAGGAACCCTTGGACTTTCGGCGAGGGAGTCTCTCACTCCCTTTATCGTTACTCATGTCAGCATTCGCACTTCCGATACCTCCAGAAGCCCTCGCGGGTCTTCCTTCATCGGCCTACGGAACGCTCCGCTACCGCTCACCTCAAAGAGATGAACCCACAGCTTCGGTGCATGGCTTGAGCCCCGGTACATTTTCGGCGCAAAACCCCTTATTTAGACCAGTGAGCTGTTACGCTTTCTTTAAATGATGGCTGCTTCTAAGCCAACATCCTGGTTGTTTTGGGAGTCTCACATCCTTTCCCACTTAGCCATGACTTGGGGACCTTAGCTGGTGGTCAGGGTTGTTTCCCTCTCCACGACGGACGTTAGCACCCGCCGTGTGTCTGCCGGACAGCACTTCCAGGTATTCGGAGTTTGGTTAGGTTTGGTAAGACGGTGAGTCCCCCTAGCCCATCCAGTGCTCTACCCCCTGGAGTGTTCATCCGACGCTCTACCTAAATAGATTTCGCGGAGAACCAGCTATTTCCGAGTTTGATTGGCCTTTCACCCCTAGCCACAAGTCATCCCAATCTATTGCAACAGATGCGGGTTCGGCCCTTCAGTGCGTGTTACCGCACCTTCAGCCTGCTCATGGCTAGATCACTCGGTTTCGGGTCTAATCCGACGAACTGAACGCCCTGTTCAGACTCGCTTTCGCTACGCCTCCACCTATCGGCTTAAGCTCGCTCGCCAGACTAAGTCGCTGACCCATTATACAAAAGGTACGCGGTCACCCTTGCGGGCTTCCACTGTTTGTAGGCATTCGGTTTCAGGTTCTATTTCACTCCCCTTGTCGGGGTGCTTTTCACCTTTCCCTCACGGTACTGGTTCGCTATCGGTCATGCACGAGTACTTAGGCTTGGAGGGTGGTCCCCCCAATTTCAGACAGGGTTTCACGTGCCCCGCCCTACTCGAGGATCTCAAGAGAACATTATGCCTACGGGGCTGTCACCCAATCTCGCCACGCTTTCCAACGTGTTCGGCTTCTTTCTCTAAAGACCACTGGCCTGGTCCGCGTTCGCTCGCCGCTACTAGCGGAGTCTCGGTTGATGTCCTTTCCTCCAGGTACTGAGATGTTTCAGTTCCCCGGGTTCGCTTCTAACCCCTATGAATTCAGAGTTAGATACCTTTTAAAGATACCTGGTAACCTAAGCCGACCCGAAGATCGGTTTAGAATTACCAGGCATCAAAGGTGGGTTTCCCCATTCGGAAATTCGCGGATCAAAGCTTATTCGCAGCTCCCCACGACTTATCGCAGCGTATCACGTCCTTCATCGCCTGTGCATGCCAAGGCATCCACCAAATGCCCTTAAGACACTTGATCATTCTCATCGCCAATGCTCATCAAATTTGTCTGCTCACGCCGTCAATCCATCGGGATTGACGCCTGCACAGGGCGCGGATCGCAAGCGATCCGACGGCCGGTCGGCCTCGCCTCAGCATCATCGATGCTTCGGTGGCGTTCCTTCCGTCTGCCTTTTACAAATGAGAGAGATGAACATCGTCGATCTCATTCTTTCAGACACCACTCACATCGCTTCGGCGTGCAACCGTCACGATGCTCCTGCATGGTGCCTGCTGTTGGCTGGCCCAAAGCATGACCCCGACTGCCGTCAGGCAGGCGGAAAGTTTCATGCGTCAAAACCAACCAACGAAAGACCAGCTTCTCGAGACGAACCCCGATGGCAGGCGGTCAGGCGCTGCCAATCCTACGACCGGGACAATCATGACGAGACCAAGGAGATGACCCTTGCTCTCTGCCCCGATCCGACAGAACCGCACAAAACCTCTCGGCTTCACACGACCCTTCAGGATCCGTCTTCTCTTCACGATGTTGAGGAACAGGCGACATCGACCGCGTTCGATCGCGTCGCAAACTTTTATCTTCTTGCTTGGATGATGGTGGAGCCGCTTTCGGCATCCGCGGCCCTCGCACCGTAGGCGCTCGGGCATCTTCGCCTCGAATTGACATGCAATTCGCCACGCTGCGCGAGGACGGCTACGATGGTGGAGCCAGCCCGTCCGCCCGCAGCGCGGACGGACAAACCGGACAATCCGGATGGCGACACCGCGAGCAAAGCGAGTGGTGGAGCCAGACGGGATCGAACCGACGACCTCATGCTTGCAAAGCACGCGCT
>NZ_JAZHFT010000087.1:0-6777 GCF_036541425.1 Consotaella aegiceratis | reverse complement strand
GCCATCGAGAACCGGCTTCACTGGGTGCTCGACGTCACCTTCGCCGACGATCAATCCCGCCTCAGAAAGGGCCACGGCGCCAAGAATATGGCCGTCGTCCGCCACTTCGCCCTCAACCTCATCCGCAGCGCAACCGACAAGAACTCCCTGAAAACCCGCCGTAAACTCGCAGGATGGTCGACAGACTACCTCGCCGAACTCCTCACATCATCCCTTCAGTAATTTGGATTCGGAGCCCTGGGGTCCATGTTCCTCTATTGATCGGCTACCGATTACTCGGTAGCTTCCGGAGGCCGATTTCACTATTTCGAGGGACGCTGTCGGTACAGCGTCGAATGAAGTGAACGATCAACATTGCATTTCGCGCCGCCAAGTCATTGGTGCCGTCGCCATGGCTCCCGTCCTCGCGGCATTTCCCGTTCTTGGCGCAAGGGGAAACGCCCCGGCCTCAAGGCAGAGCCGGCCCAACTTCCTCTTCCTGTTTCCCGATCAACACCGTTTCGACTGGCTTGGCGGCAATCCCGACCTGCCGGTGAAAACTCCCAATATCGACGCTCTCGCGGCCAGAGGAACCCGGTTTGCAAAGGCCTATGTCGCGACGCCTGTGTGCGGGCCGTCGCGGGCGTGCCTCGCCTCTGGCCGCGAATACGACCACAGTGGCGTCGGCCATAATTTCATTATCTATCCGCAGGGGCAGACGACCTATTACCAGGAGCTGCGCGAAGCCGGCTATTCCGTTGGCGCCTGCGGCAAGCTCGATCTCGGCAAGCCCGCTTTCGACAATGGACTCGACGGTCGGAACCACATGGAAGCGTGGGGTTTCACTGAGCTGGTCAACTGCGCCGGCAAGGGCGATGCCGTGTTCCAATGGGATGAATTCCATACCCCATTCGAACCGTACATGGTGTTTCTCACCGAAGAGGGCGTGGCCGATATCCATGCTGCCGATATCGCCTCGCGCGGCGGCGGCCACGCCAAGGGCGCGGAAACCTATGCCATGACCGAGCCGACGCCGCTCAACGATCACCAATACGAGGACAATTGGATCGGCAGGACAGGCGTCGTTATCCCAAAGCGCTTCCCCAGTGGGCAGCCGTGGCGTCTGGTCGTGAATTTCGCCGGTCCTCACGATCCCGAGGATCACCAAGCGGATGGAGGGAGCGGTTCGCGACAGGGAGTTTCCTGCGCCGAACCATTCCACGGAGCTCGATCAGGAGCGCCACAACGCCATCCGCCAAAACTACACGGCCATGGTGGAGAACATCGATCGTTGGGTCGGCCTCTATCTCGACGAATTGGAAAAACGCAGCGAGTTGGACAACACGATTGTCGTCTTCTCCAGCGATCACGGCGAGATGCTCGGCGATCACAATCGTTGGCGCAAGAACGTCCCGTACGAGGCGTCGGTCGGTGTGCCCCTGATGGTGGCTGGCCCCGGCGTCGCGACGCAGGAAAGTGCGGCGCTCGTCAGCTTGATCGACGTGGGGGCGACATTCCTCGACTACGCCCAGGCCGAACGCCCCACCGGCATGACCGCAAGTTCGCTTCGCGCGCTTCTGGAAGGGAGCGCCGACAAGCATCGCGACCACGTGGTGTCCGGCCTCTTCAATTGGCGCATGGTGACGGACGGGCGCTACAAGCTGGTTCAGGGATTCAATCCAGAGCGTCAAAAGGCCAATGGCAGCGTGCCGCCGGGAGCGCCTCTGCCGACGCTTCTGTTCGACCTTCAACGCGATCCCGATG
This sequence comes from Consotaella aegiceratis, assembly GCF_036541425.1. Taxonomy (NCBI): domain Bacteria; kingdom Pseudomonadati; phylum Pseudomonadota; class Alphaproteobacteria; order Hyphomicrobiales; family Aurantimonadaceae; genus Consotaella; species Consotaella aegiceratis. Next base: position 5,034 of record NZ_JAZHFT010000087.1, on the reverse strand, counting down.
AAGTCGAGGATTTTGCCGAAAGAGAGCCGAAAGTGGTCGAATTGCCGACCAGGCTACTGCCTCAGCGCAATCCGGCCCCCCTATGGCTTCGCGACACCCGATCAGATCAAGGCCTACGGACGCAAGAGCTGACGCAACACTACGGCTGGTCGCCTCTCGCAAAGCCGGTTCGAGATTTTCTAAGGAGGGAGGAATTCATGCCCAATCATCCAACACGCCGCGATGTCCTTTTGACCACTGTGGCGGCGGCCATGGCGCGCGTTCTGCCAGCCATGGCGGCAGGCGAGACAAGACCGAATATCGTCTGGGTCGTTTGTCACGACATCCACGCGCCGCTGCTGGGCACCTATGGCAATTCGCTCGCCAAAACGCCGACTATCGACGCGCTGGCCGAGGAGGGCATTCGTTTCGACAATGCCTTCTCGGTAGCACCGGTGTGCTCGCCGTCGCGCTTTTCGCTGGTCACGGGAATGGACCCGACGAGCTGTGGTCCGTCGGACCATATGCGCGGCATCGGCCATGTGCCTGAAGAGTTCAAGTCCCTGCCTGTGTTGATGCGCGAGGCGGGCTACTACGCGACCAACAACGTCTTTACCGACTATAATTGCGACCTGGATCCGGACAAGATCTGGGATGAATGCTCCATCACCGCTCATTGGCGCAATCGGCCCGAGGGCAAACCGTTCTTCTGCGTCTACAATTATCTGATCACCCACGAATCGCGCGTCATCCACTTTGAAGGCGATCTGGTCACCGATCCGGCCGAAGTGACAGTGCCGCCCTATCTGCCCGACACGCCGGAGATTAGGACCGCGATCGCCCAGAATATCGATCTGGTCAATCGCCAGGATGTGGCTCTCAAGGTGTTGCTGGATCAGCTGGACGAGGACGGTCTGCGCGACAACACGATCGTTTTCTTTATGGCCGATCATGGCGGGGTCGCGCCACGCAGCAAGCGTTATTGCTACGAGGAAGGCGTCCACATTCCCTTCATCGTGCGAGTTCCAGACGCCCTGGCTCATCTGCGCGCCGATTTTACGCCCGGTCAGGCAAGCCAGCAGGTGATCAGCAATCTTGACGCGGCGCCCACGGTTCTGGTGCTGGCGGGTCTTGCCGCACCGGACAACATGCACGGGCAGCCATTTCTGGGCCAGTCGCCGAAGCCGCGCGACGTTGCGTTCTCCATGCGCAACCGCATGGACGAGCGCTATGATATCGTGCGCACGGCCCGAAACGAGCGTTACCGCTATATCCGCAACTATTCTCCGCACCGGGTCTATGGCCTTCACAACGCCTATCCTTGGCAGTTGGTGGGCTATCAGGTGTGGGAGAAGGCCCACATGGACGGCACGCTGAACGCGGATCAGGATCGCTTCTGGAATGAGAAGCCGGCAGAAGAGCTCTACGATATCGAAGCCGATCCGCATCAGCTGAAAAACCTTGCCGGCGATCCGGCCCATGCCAACGTGCAAAAGGCGCTGAGCGCTGCGCTGGACGAGCATATGATCGCCGTCAACGACAACGGCTTCGTGCCCGAGGGAACGCAGGCGGAAGGATATTGGCCGAGCCGCGAAGAGGGTGCCTATCCCCTTCGCGACGTTCTCGACCTGGCCCGAACCGCAATTGAGCGCAAGGCGGACAATGCGCCTTCGTTCATCGACGCGCTCGGTCATGACAAGGAGAGCGTTCGCTATTGGGCGGCGCAAGGCCTGTTGATGTTGAATGCTCTGCCCGACGAGGCACGCGCCGCGGCCCGGTCGCATTTCGATAACGAGCAGAGCCTCCACGTTCGCTGTGTTCTGGCCGAAGTGCTGGGCAAGGCGGGCGAGGCGCCCATGGCCGTGGAAGCCTTGACAGCGATCCTGGAAAGCGATGCGTCGAAAAGGGTCAAGCTGCTGGCGCTCGAAGCGCTCACCTATCTGCCGATGGAGGCGGTACGTTCCGCGCGCGAAGCCGTCGAGGGGGCGGGCAAGGTCGACGAATATTCGCTCGACGCCGCCTCCTATCTGAAGCTGAAGATCGATGGCACGTACACGCCATCCAGCCAGACCTTCTTCGCAATTCCCAATGCGGGACCGCCCACCAAGGAAATTGGCGATCCCAGGATCTGAGCCGGCCTCTTGCCGGATCGTGCGCAAAAGAACAACCTCGCAACGCGCGCTTCGGCCAGGAACCAGACGATCGACCATCAAGGCCGTCTCTTCGCCCCTCGCGGTAATTCCCCGTCAACGAGGCTGTCCGCGCACCCGGCCCAAGAACGGCACAGCCCTCATGGAGTAAGGGGAGTTTTGAAATGAATGACGATATGACACGCGGCCGCTCGCCCAATCGGCGCCGGGTCGTGCAAATGCTGGGCGCTGGCGCGGCGGCCTCTGTCTTGCTCCCACGCCTTTCCTGGGCTAGCGACCCCGCGAAGGCAGCAGCGTCCCGGCCCAACATCGTCATGATCGTGCTGGACGATGTGGGCTTCTCCGACATCGGCGCCTATGGTTCCGAGATCAAGACGCCCAATATCGATGCTCTGGCTTCGGGCGGGCTGCGCTACAATCGCTTCAACACCTGCGCCATCTGTTCGCCGACCCGAGCCGGCCTGATGACGGCCCGCAATCCCCAGACCGTCCATATGGAGGACCTTCCCGGCAAGGGGGAAGCGCCCTCATTTTCCGAGGCGAACGCCGTTAGCGGCGAACTGCCGCTCAATGCCCAAACAGTAGCCCAGGCGCTTCAGAGCGCTGGCTATGCCACACACGCCCTGGGCAAATGGCATCTTTGCCCGATGTACAAGGACGCGCGTGAGCGCAACCTCCAGTCCTGGCCGCTGCAGCGCGGCTTCGATACGTTTTACGGCTTCCTCAGCGGCCACACCGACCAGTATCATCCTGACCTAGTGAAGGATAATGAAGAGCTGCCCAAGCCGGACGCCCCTGATTATCACCTCTCTGTCGATCTCGTGGATCGCGCCATCGCGACCATGGAGCAGGAAAGCGAGGACAAACCAAAGTTTCTCTATCTTGCCTTTGGCGCGGCCCATGCGCCTTACCAGGTGCCGAAATCGTACATCGACGCCTATCAGGGCGCTTATGACAAGGGCTGGGATGCCGTGCGGCAGGCGCGATACGAGCGCCAAAAGCAAATGGGCGTCATCCCCTCCGATACGAAGCTGCCTGCGCGCGAGGCCGGCGATGCTGCCTGGGATTCTCTCGATCAACAGCATCAACGCGTGTTTGCCCGCTTCATGGAGACCTATGCCGGCTTCATGACGCACACGGACGAGCAGATCGGTCGCTTGATCGATGCGCTGAAGGCATCCGGTCAATTCGACAACACCCTGATCGTGTTGATCACCGACAATGGCGCTGCATCGGAAGGCGGCGCCAATGGCGGTTTCCGCACCGCCTATGCGGACAAAACCTCCGTGGCCGAGATGGATCAGGCGCTGGATGAAGCCGGCAGCGCCTCCACCTATATGCTCTATCCTCGGCCTTGGGCCTATGCGGGCGACACGCCGTTTCGCCGATACAAGCTTTGGCCCTTCGCCGGCGGTGTCCAGACACCGATGATCGTCAGCTGGCCGGAGCAGATCGCCGATCGCGGCGCGGTGCGGCCCGATTATGTCAACGTCATCGACATTGCGCCAACCTTCCTGGAAGTGGCGGGAACGCAATTCGCGGCCAATATCGACGGCGTGGAGCAGATTCCCATTGCCGGGCAATCGATCCTGGGAACGTTCTTTTCGCCGAATGCGGCGACGCGAGAAGTCCAGTTCTTCGAGCTGCGCGGCAATCGCGCCATTCGCCAAGGCAAATGGCGCGCCGTGGCGATGCACAAGATCGGCGAGGATTTTTTGGACGATCCCTGGCAGCTCTTCGACACTGAAGCGGATTTTTCCGAGTCTACCGATCTGTCCAAGGATTACCCTCAGAAGCTGGAGGAGCTCAAAGCTCTGTGGTGGTCCGAGGCCAAGAAATACACGGACCCGCAATTGATCAAGCCGATCGATTTTCTCTATCAACTGAACGGCTTCGGCGACGCGTTCGAGCCCGTGGGCGATTAGCCCCGAAAAGCACCGATGTGAGGATGAAACACGAGCATGGCGGCCCTTTTCTTGAGGGTCGCAATGCTTATTCCGCCATAGCTCCACTCACCGCGACCGCTCCTCCCTCCAGCATCAGGCGGCGCCAACGATACAGAAGATTGGGAGCTACGCCATACCGGCGAGCGACAACCGAAACGCTCTCGCGCCGGCCAGAGTCTCCTCGACAAGCGAAGCTTCTCGCTCGCCGACCAGCGGCGTCGGCGACCGCCATCGGTGATGATTTCAAAGTCAGACATAAGCATGTGCCCACGGACAAGCCTAAGCCGCGGCTGCACAGAAGCCGTGACAGCACAGCGTGATCGACCTTCACGCCATGGAGTTCGAGCAGCTTGGCGGCTAGCTCCTGCATGGTGATGTCCGGCCGGCGCCCGACTGCGCCAATTCGGAAGGCTTCGAACTCCGCCAGCTTACCGCTGCCCCGCGGTCGCCCCTGTCGGGCCGGAGCAGCTGACCTTCATTCCGATTGGCCAGACGTGTCTTTCCTTGGACCTATCGGCGGCCTGGGAACGCTTTGCGGCGAGATTTCGCCTTGCCGATGACGGTCTGGCGCGCGGGGCTCGTCGTTGCGAACGCTGTCAAGATGATGGACAACGCGCTCGCGTTGCCCACAGGCCCACAGCGACGACAGCAGCAGGCGCCTGCGGCAGCAACCTCGCAAACGGAAGGAATTATTGGTCATGGGGAAGAAGCGCGATTCAGTATCCGCTCAAAAAGGCCGACCGACCGAAACGATAGCTCCCGACTACGGACGTATCTTCAGCAAGTTATTGCGCGAAATGCGGATCGAGCGCGGGCTGACTGTAAACAGCCTAGATGCCGTAATGGGCCGGCGCCTCACGATTAGCCAGTTTGGTGGCTGTCCCTCAGAATGATGATGTTTGGAAACGAGGTCCGATCGATCGGCCTCAAGCATCATGAGAGGAACAGCCATGGAATAT
>NZ_JAZHFT010000086.1:0-7046 GCF_036541425.1 Consotaella aegiceratis | reverse complement strand
TTACAGCGGGGCGGCCGCACCCGATCCCATTCCGAACTCGGCCGTGAAACGCCCCAGCGCCTATGATACTTCGTCTTAAGACGCGGGAAAGTCGGTCGCTGCCAGGTCTGCCAATTCCAAGCTTCTCTCTCTCTCTCTCTTCACATCCTCCCCAAAGCCCTGCCCGATCCCACCGGCAGGGCTTTTTGTCGTCTAGACGCCGCTATGCGCGCCACCGCCCACCAAGCGGAACGACATCGCCCCGCCGTCACGCCTCCCCCTCCTCGAAGCCACCCGAACCATCCCGATCGTGCTCGTAACACCGAAGCCCCAAAAACCGCGGCAGCCAACGCTCGCGACGGTTTGAAGGGCGGAGGAGATCAATGCGCTTGCGGTTCGGAAGCGGACCGACGTTGCCGCCTGGTTTCAGCCGGCCGGGACGTGATCGTGCGGCTCCTCTCCCGGATGGACGTGCACATGCTCCGAGACGTGCCGGTGACGGTGCAGGGTTGCGGGTGCCAGGCACCCGCCCTGGAGCAACAGCGCGCGGTCGGTCAGCCGCTCTAGAAATCCGTGATCGTGCGAAACCACGATCATGGCCATGTCCGTCGCCATCAGAAGCGCGGTCAGCCGCTCGAGATGAGCCGGGTCGAGGGCGTTGGTGGGCTCGTCGAGGAGCAGGGCTTGCGGCTCCATGGCCAGCACCGTCGCGAGGCTGACCAGCCGCTTTTCGCCACCCGACAGGTGATGGGTGATGCGGCTCGCCAGATGAAGCAGGCCGAGTCGGTCGAGCGTCGCCATAGCGCGGCCGGTGGCCGCCTTGGCGTCGAGGCCGAGATTGAGCGGGCCAAACGCCACGTCCTCGATCACGGTCGGCGCGAACAGCTGGTCGTCGGGATCCTGGAACAGGAAGCCAGCGCGAGCGCGTACTTCCCGAAAGTCCCGTTCGATGCGTCGCTCCGCCCCGAAGGCGACGATCTGCCCGGCCGTTTGCCGTTCCAGGCCGACCAGGGTCCTGAGCAGCGTCGTCTTGCCCGCTCCGTTGGCGCCGACCAGGGCGAGGCGGTCGCCCGGATCGAGCCGCAGCGAAATGCCGTCCAGGATCGTGCGGCCGCCCCTGGCGACGCTGACGCCGTTGAGATCGAAGAGCGGCGTCATGCGAGCCGATCCACGACGATGGCGAGCGACAGGGTGAGGGCGACACCGACGAGGAACAGCCCGTCGCGGGGCCTGGCCTGTAAATCGCTGACCAGCGCGAACCGGCCGTCGAAGGCGCGACAGCGCATCGCCTCGTCGACGCGCTCGGCGCGCTCCAGCGCCCGCACGAGGATCTGCCCGGTGAAATGGGCGAGGGTGCGCAGAGTGTGCAGCGAAGTGCCCGGGCGAAAGGCGCGGGCCCGCAGCGCATCGGACAGGCGGGCGGTCTCGCCGCCGATCACCGTCACATAGCGCGCCGAAAACAGGATCAGGTGAACGAGCTTCACCGGCACGCCGAGTTTGGCCAGCGCATGGGCGAAACGCACCGGCTCCAGTCCCGACAGCAGGATGAACAGAGTGAGGATCGATAGATTGGCTCGCAACAGCAGGACGATGGCGCGTTCGAGGCCCGACCGGGAGATCGTCAGCGGGCCGATCTGGGCCAGCGTCGTGCCGTCTACGGTGAACGGCAAGAGCAGTGCCAGGAGCACCAGAAACCCCTCGATATGGGCCATCCGACCGACAAGCCGGCGCGGCGACAGACCGGCCAGCGGCGCCGCGGCAAATGTCAGCACCAGCATCACGACCAGTACCGGAGACGAGTGCAGAGCTACCGCCGTCAGCACGGCAGCCAGCGCGGCGAGCAGGCGTGCGCGCGGATCGAGCGCATCCAGCGCGCCGCGTTCGGCTGTTGCGAAACCCGCGATGAAGCCGTTCACCGGCTCTGATCCCGGTGCGAGGACCGGCGCGACAGCGCCCAGGCGCCCAACCCCGCCAGGCCGACGATCATGCCGATGCCGCCCATGATGTCGTTGAAGCGCAGCCGCCCGTCCGCCTGATCATAGGCTTCGAGCAAAGGGCGGATCTGGCGCGCTACGGCGCGGTCCACCGCGGATTCGGTCAGCCGGGCGATTTCTGCCTCGTCGATTCCGCTGGCCGCTTGTGGCTCGGCGGGCGTTGCTGCCGGCCGAGCGGTGCGATCGGGCGGCGGGTCGGATTGTTGGACGGTTCGGGTGGCGTCAGGCTCCGAGCCGTCGAAAAAACGGTCCGCGGCGATTGTGGCGTCCGCCACATGGCCGTCGCCGGTGTCGACGGCGAGAACATAGTCTGCGACTTTCGGGGCGACCCACGAATAGGCGCCGCTATCGTCGGTGCGGCCTTCGAAAACCGTCTCGCCGTCCGGGGCGGTGATCGTCAGCTTGGCGTCATACGGCCGTCCGCCGCCGATGAAGAACGCGTAGCCGGAAACGGTCATGTCCTCGACCGTGGCAAACAGCTTCAGCCGATGGGCGAAAGCCGGCTGAGCGAAGACCAGACCGGCGAGCAGGACGGAGAGAAGCGCCAGCGCGCGGTGCGGCGCGTTCAAGCCGGCACCTCGGACACCCTGGCGAAGGGCAAGGCCTCGGGCTTCACCTCGGCCAGATAGCCGGCGACGAAGCCGGTGATCACCGCCTCGACGGCCGCGAGCGGCAGATAGGTGAGAGCGATCAGTTTCAGCGCCGGCGTATAGTCGGAGGCCGAGAGGCCGAGCGACAGTGCCAGCATGGCCGCCGTTCCCAGCACCGACAGGCCGCCGACGATCGCTGCAGCGAAGCCGAAGCGGGCGGACGACAGCCGCGCCATCAGCGGCCGGGCGGCGAGCGCGAAGACCACGCCGGGCAGGGCGATGTTCATGGTGTTGACGCCCAGCGTCGTCAGGCCGCCGAAACCGAAGAACAGCGCCTGCAGGAGCAGCCCGACGAAGACTGCGGCAAAGGCCCCGGTGCCGAGCACCAGCCCCATCAACCCGCCGAGCAGCAGATGGACGCTGGTCGGCCCGAGCGGCACGGCGACGAGCGAGGCGACGAAAAAGGCGGCCGACAGGATCGCGGTCTTCGGGATATCGCGTTCCTCGAGCCGCTTCAGGCCGATCGCCAGGCCGCCGAGGCACACGGCGCCGCCGCCGATCAGAACCGGCGCGGAGAGAACACCGTCGGGGATATGCGCCATGGGTTCGCTCTCGCCTTTATTCGCCCGGAGTGCCTTGCGCGGCCGTCATGTCCGTCGCCTTGACCCAGATCAGCCCGCCCAGCTCGGTCGCGCCTTCGCTGCCGTCCGGCGCGGCACGCGCCGGCCCGTCGACCAGCGCCGCAAGACCCCACCAGCCGGAATGCGGCAGCGCATAGGCGAAGACACCGTCCTGATCGGCCCGGATCACCTGGGTGATGAAGGCTTCGTTGGGCGGCGTGATGGAGCCGTCATTGACCCATTCCACTTCGATTTTTGCGAAGGGCACGGGCTTGCCGTCCTGGCGCACGATGCCGCGAAAGAGGTTGCCGGTCCATAGGCCCGTCGGCCGCGCCAGCGGCTCGATTTCCACCGGCAGGCCCACCGCCGTGTCCCACCCTTCGCCGGAGGCATAGGAATCGACGATCACCTTGGAATAGTGGATGATCCACTTGCGCTCCGCCGGCTCCCAATAGGGCTGCGGCTCGACGAAATAGCTGGCCGCGCCGGGTTCGTCGAGGCGGTCGGTCAGGTGCCAGGCGGTCTTTCCGTCGATGGAGACCTCCTGCAGCGCCTCGCCGAGATCGCGCACCGTGCCGTTCATCGAGACGCCGACGCGTGCCGGGCGCGCCATGTCCATGGTCGGCCCGCCTTCCATCGGATGCGTGAAGACGAGATCGAGGCTGATCTCGCCGCCTTCCGGCAATACGTCGGCCGAAGGCAGGATCTCCTGAAAATGGGCGGCTGCAGGCGCCACCGACAGGAGCGAGGCAGCAAGAGCGAGAACGATACGCATGAAACTTCTCCGGTCGCGACTTTGCCCGGATGATAAGACGTTTTTCAAAAAACATCATACGAAAATTGTCGCAGGCATCCGGTGCCGCGGTTGCCGTGGCGCGCGGCGGTTCGGCCCGGCGACGACGCTCGGGATCGGCGCCGCATCGCGTGGGCTCAGTGGTCGTGGTCGCCGTGATGGTGCGGCCCGTGATCTCCGTCATGAGCGTGCCGGGTTTCGCCATGCGCCGCCTTGTCCAGCGGAACCGAAACCACCTGTCCGTAGCGCACACCGCGCTCGGCGATGATCTGGGTGCCCATGTCGCGGATATCGGCCAGCTCGCCCTTGAGCACGGAGACTTCCATGCAGGTATCGGCGTCGAGATGCACGTGCAGCGAGGAGAGCGACAGATGATGGTGGCTGTGGAAGGCCTGGGTCAGGCGCTTCGACAGTTCGCGCGCCGCATGGTCGTAGACATAGACCAGCGCGGCGACGCCGGGGCCGGCGGCGTCGGTACTCGATCCGGCGCGGCGCAGGCCGTCGCGCACCAGGTCGCGGATAGCCTCCGAGCGGCCCTGATAGCCGTGTTCACCCGCGAAGCGGTCGACCTCGGCGAGAAGCTCCTCGTCGAGCGTGATGGTCACCCGTTGCATGCGCTCCTCCCGGTGATGGTCTGCGACTGGCCGGCACACTGGCGCGGTGGACCGCCGAACTCAAGCGATTCCGTCATGGGGCGGCCAAGCGTTTCTGGCCCCCTCGCGCCCGCCGCCGTTTCACCCTATGTCAGCGGCGATCAGGAGAAAGAGGGAAGGAGCTTCGTCATGGCCATTGCGACACGGCGGTTCGGCCGCACCGATTGGCAGGTCTCGGAGATCGGGTTCGGCGCCTGGGCGATCGGTGGCTCGTGGGGCGACGTCGCCGAGGCCGACGCCAAGAAGGCACTCAATGCCGCGCTCGACGCGGGCGTCACCTTCCTGGACACCGCCGACGTCTATGGCGACGGGCGGTCGGAGAGGATCATTCGCGACGTGCTTAAGCAGCGCGGAGGCGAGCGACCGGTGGTCGCCACCAAGGCGGGGCGGCGGCTGAACCCGCACGTGGCCGACGGCTATACCAAGGCGAATCTGGAAGCCTTCATCGACCGCAGTCTGCGGAACCTCGGGGTCGAGACGCTCGACCTGGTTCAGCTGCACTGCCCGCCGACCGAGGTCTATTACCGGCCGGAGGTGTTCGGCGGGCTGGACGAACTGGTCGCCGCCGGCAAGATCCGCCACTACGGCGTCTCCGTGGAGAAGGTCGAAGAGGCACTGAAGGCGATCGAATACCCCAACGTCGCGTCGGTGCAGATCATCTACAACATGTTCCGCCAGCGCCCGGCCGAACTCTTCTTCAAGGAAGCCGGGCGCCGCGGTGTCGGCGTCATCGTCCGCGTGCCGCTGGCGAGCGGCATGCTCACCGGCAAGATGACGGCAGAGACCCGGTTCGCAGCCGACGACCATCGCGCCTTCAATCGGTACGGCGAGGCCTTCGACGTCGGCGAAACCTTCGCCGGCGTGCCCTATGACGTCGCACTGGAGGCGGTGGACGAGTTGCGCGCGCTGGTGCCGGCGGACGCGACGCTGGCCCAACTCGCGCTCAAATGGATCCTGATGGAGGATGCCGTCTCCGCCGTCATTCCGGGCGCCAAGTCCCCGGCGCAGGCCGAGGGCAACGCCGGCGCCAGCGCATTGGCGCCGCTCTCCGCCGAGGCGATGGCCAAGGTGCGCGCGCTCTACGAGTCGAGGATCGCCCCGCACGTGCATCATCGTTGGTAGGCCCCGGCGGTGAGGGAGCCACGGCACGTTCGCGGCTTTTCCGCCACCGCGTCATCCTCGGGATGTGGGGACGTGCCAAAACGACCGGCGCCACGTGCGCGGCCGGCTGGGGCATTCTTTCCGCTGTCCGTCTCTCCCTTCCTCTTTTGCTTCGTTGATCTCGATGCTGTCCGATGGGACGGCGGAACGCCGGAGGCCGACCCTCCGAATGATGGTATTGTTACGGTCCGCCTCCGGCGTTCCGCGCGGGGTTTGATCGAGACGCGCGCGGGCTCTCGCTGCCCTCGCTCCGCCGAACCCTTCACCGCCCTGCGCCTGCAAACGCGCGGGACTGGCTCTGGCTGCCGCCGGGGGGAGTACGACCTCCGGGCCAGCGGCGCGCCGCCTTCCCCGCAGAATCTCGGAAGGCAGGCTCGGTCCGTCCCGTCCGTTTGCCACTCCTCCGGAAGGAGCCGCACCCGGACCCGCCCGCTTGGCCCCCGACCGATCCCGGCGATCGTCCGTGCCCATTCGTGGGCCAGCGGTGACGGGATGATAGGAGAGGTGGGAAAGGGCGGGGACAAGTTTTCGACTTGCTGCGGCACCTTGAGTTGCTGCGGCACCGCGCGGCGGTGCAACAGCCCCTCATGGTGAGCCTGTCGAACCACAAGGGGCGCTCGGCACCGACGCACTGTCCGCGTCAGGCTGGAGCCCTTGATCCCCCGCCCTTCGACAGGCTCAGGATGAGGGATCAAGGACGTTGGCGCCTATGATGTCCGCGCTGCGCCCGAGGCGGGCGTACTGGCCCATCCAAGAGTTCACCGAAGGCGGACATCATTTAGGAAAGGCCGAATCACGACAAGGTGATGGGAAGCAGTGCTTGGCCGCCCACAATGCCGTCGCGCTGCTCGACAGACTGACATCATGCTCTTGCCAAGCAAGATATATTGTGAGCCTTATCCATAACGATGAATGAAAGAAAGATTATTGAGGCGATACAATCCGCGACACTAGATGTTGACCCATATGGGGGGACACCTCGTGGGATGATCAATGTTCTTTCGAAGATTCTTAGAAAATCAGGAAAGTACGACGAATTTGATAACTATTCAATTCACATAATAGGTACTTCTGGATCGGCCTGGACGATTGAAGAATTTGCTAAATCGGTGGTCAGACGTGCCATCTCATACCGCTGAGCGGATGATCTGACTCTGGCGTGATTTGCGTGGCTTCGGCGACCGTGATTCCTTCGTACTAGATGCGACGAGGGAGATGCGGATGGCGTTGGAGATCAGCGACAGATATTCGGCAGG
>NZ_JAZHFT010000085.1:0-7240 GCF_036541425.1 Consotaella aegiceratis | reverse complement strand
TTTGGCGCATCCCTATCCCCAGGTCGTCATCCTCGGGCTCCGTCCCGAGGATCCAGAGACGCCGCGTCCACCGCCGCTGGGGCGGGACCAACAGTCCACAGCGTCCGGTGGCAAATGTCGCAAAGTCTGGATCCTCGGGACGGAGCCCGAGGATGACGGAGAAGTGGCCGAGGATGACGAAGAAGGTGAAGGCCAGCGGGAGACTTCCAGCCGCCCACGCGGCGCCAGGCGCCTCGGCGCGTCCCTTTCCCGAGGGCGTCATCCCGGCCTTGAGCCGGGATCCATTCCAAGTCCGACGAACCGCCGCAGCGGCGGAGGCCCGGCCTGATGTTGGCCGATGGTGGCGACGGAAGCGCAGCGGCGTGGATCCCGGCTCAAGGCCGGGATGACGGCGTGGGGGGATGCGACGGCGTGAGCGTATCGTGAGCGGATGAAGAATCGAGACGCTGCGGCGGCCGATGATAGGGGGGGCGGAGGGGGGCGGGCTTCATCACAGAGCCGACGGCCGCAAGGGATAGGCATGACGAAGGGAGCGCCAACCTCGATGATCTGCCGTTCGGCATCGTCGAGGCCATGACGCCGTCGACGCGGCGAGAGGCATGGCGCCAGGGCCGCCGCCATTGACGTCCGCGCTTCGCCGGGTCCAAGGAAACACGGCATCGGGGCCGGAGGGCGGCAATGGGGACCATCGCGACGATTGGGCATTCGACGCATCCGATCGAGCATTTCGTCGGCCTGCTTCGGATGAACGGCGTCACCGCCGTCGCCGACGTCCGTTCCACTCCGTTCAGCCGCCGCAATCCCCAGTTCAACCGCGAGGCTCTGCAGGCCGACCTCGGGCGGGCGGGCATCGCCTATGTTCATCTGGGCCGGGAGCTCGGCGCGCGCTCGCCCGATCCCGAGCACTATGAAGGCGGGCGCATCAGCTATGAGCGGCTCGCCGAAAGCGCCCGGTTTCAGGAGGGCATCGCGCGCGTCATCGACGGGGCGGCGAGGCACCGCATCGCGCTGATGTGCGCCGAGCGCGATCCGATCATCTGCCATCGCACGATCCTGGTGTCTCGGGCGCTGGTGAGGCGCGGCGTCGCCGTCGAGCACATCCTGGCCGATGGACGCATCGAGCCCCATGCCGACGCGATGGACCGTCTGGTCCGCGAGTTGAACCTCGATCCCGATGATCTGTTCGTCACGGACGACGATCTCCACGAGCGCGCCTACCAGGCACAGGGCCGGCGCATGGCGCCCGCGCGTCCGGACTCTGCTGCCGACTGACCGCCGGCGCCCGCCGGGCGATCGCGCCGGACGCCGGGAGGATCGCGCCCTTTTCAATTTTGCAAAGCGCCGTGCAGATTCGGGCGTTTCCCTCCGACCGGGTCGGACGCTACCATCGAAAACCGGTCATGGACGCAGGCCCATGCGGCGCCCGCCGGCGCATGGCGGTTGCCGGATCGGCCGAACGAGACATCTTTAGGAGAAGCGCGCGGCTCAGGCCATCAGGGCAAGGGTGGGACGATCGTCCCACGGCGCGTCTTCGAGATTCACGAAATGGGGGAGAGACCATGAGCCGAGACCAAGCCAAATCACCGACCATGCCGATGCGGCCGCTGGGCAGGGGCGGACCGATCGTCTCGCAGCTGGCGCTGGGGACGATGACCTTCGGCGACGAGACCAGCGAGGCGGAGGCGTTTCGCCAGCTCGACCTGTTCGTCGACCATGGCGGCACCTTCATCGACACGGCCAACGTCTATGGCGCCGGCGCCTCGGAAGAGATCATCGGCCGCTGGGCGCGTCAGCGCGGCGGCATCGACGAACTGGTGCTGTCGACCAAGGGCCGCTTCAAGCCGGTGCCCGGCAGCCATGGCGCGTCGCGCCGCAATCTCACGCGGTCGCTCCATGCCAGCCTGAAGCGCCTGCAGATGGAGGCGGTCGACGTCTATTTCATCCACGGCTGGGACCCGCACACCGAGGTGGCCGAGACCTTGGCGACGCTCGGCGATCTGGTGAGCGCCGGCAAGATCCACCACATCGCCTGGTCGAACGTCACCGGCTGGCAGCTCCAGAAGATCCTGTCGACGGCCGAGGCCGGCGGCTTCCCGAAGCCGGTGGCGCTGCAGCCGCAGTACAATCTGCTCGACCGCGAGATCGAGCTCGACGTGCTGCCGTGCTGCCTGGAAGTGGGGCTCTCGCTGACGCCCTGGTCGCCGCTCGGCGGCGGCTGGCTGACCGGCAAATACACGGCCGAGGCGCGGCCCACCGGCGCGACGCGGCTCGGCGAGAACCCGAACCGGGGCGTCGAGGCCTACGACTTGCGCAACACCGATCGCACCTATGCGATCCTGAAGGTGGCGCAGACGATCGCCGAGCGGCACGGCCGGCCCGTCGCGCAGGTGGCGCTCGCCTGGCTCGCCTCGCGTCCCGTCGTCGCCTCGATCCTGCTCGGCGCGCGCACCGTCGAGCAGTTGACCGAAAACCTCGGGGCGGCCGATCTGGTCCTGGAGCCGGAGGAGATCGCGGACCTGACGAAAGTCTCGGCCCGCGGCGTGCCGTCCTATCCCTACGGCTTCCTCGAGCGCCAGTGCGGCGTCGAGGTCTGGAAGACGCTTGGCACCTGATCGGCGGCGCCGGCATGCCGGCCGGCTCTTCACGCCGCGCCGGCCTCCTTCTCGGCCTTCTGGCGCTCGGCGACGACGAGCGTCACGCCCGCCGCCTCGATGAAGCTCGCGGCGGCGTCCGAAATCTCGTCGTCGGTGACGAGCACATCGGCGCGCTCCAGGGGCGCCACGATCATCGTCGAGCGTGCCTTGAACTTCGAGGAATCGACCAGCAGCACCAGCTCTTCGGCCTGGCGCATCAGCCGCTGCTCGGACTGGACGATCAGCGCGTCGGTCTCGCCGATGCCCAAGGCCGAGACCGACTGCGCGCCCATGAACATGCGCCGCGCGCCGAAATGGGCGATGCCGTCGGCCTCGAAGGGCGAGAGGATCAGGCTCTGCTCGCGGTAGACATGGCCGGCCGGCACCAGCACCGCGCATTTCGACTGCTTGATCAGATGCTCGGCGATCAGGAACGAGTTGGTCATCACCTGCAACTGGCGTGTGACGAGGTGATGGACCATCTGGTAGGTCGTCGTGCCGCCATTGATGATCACCGCCTCGCCGTCCTGGCAGAGGGCTGCCGCGGCGCGCGCGATCTCGCGCTTCTGGCGCAGACGGATCGCCTCCGTCGCCTGGAAGGAGCGCCCGACGATGGCGCCATAGGGCGAGACGTTCAGCGCCTCGACGCCGCCGCGCACCCGCTTGAGCTTCTTTTCCAGGGCGAGCGTGGCGATATCGCGCCGAACCGTCGCCTCCGACGCGCCGGTGAGCTCGACCAGTTCGCCCACGCCGGCGAACGGCCGGCCTTGCAGCGAACTCAGAATGATGCGGTGTCGCTCGCGCTCGTGCATGAGCCTCCCTTGGCGCCGGTCGTTTTGGGCGCAGCGTAGACGCGCGCGCGACAACGGGCAAATGCCTGCGGGCCGCAACCTACCTCCCTGGCCTCTACCGGTGGTCGTCCTCGAGACAAGCCCGAAGATGACGGCAAGGCAGGACAAGGACTCTCTGCGCGGTCGCGATCGATTGTGATCGAAGATGATTGTTTCCGTTTGACTCCGCTGCGGCATTGCGCCACGGATGAAGGTACCATCAGCCGAATGACGGGAGGAGATCATGTCGGACGGAAGCGGTGCCACGCGCCTTCAAAACCTGTGGGACGACAGCCGAGCGGCGGAATTGGACGAGCCGGGGCGGCTGCTCTATCGCTCGAACCTGCTCGGCTCAGACAAGCGCATCACCAATTACGGTGGCGGCAACACCTCCGCCAAGGTCCGCACCAAGGACCCGCTGACCGGCGAGACGGTCACCGTGCTCTGGGTCAAGGGCTCGGGCGGCGACGTCGGCACCATGAAGCTCGACGGCTTCGCCACGCTCTATCAGGAGAAGCTGGAGCAACTGAAGGGCCTCTATCGCGGCCTCGAGCACGAGGACGAGATGGTCGGCTATCTGCCGCACTGCACCTTCAACCTGAACCCGCGCGCCGCCTCCATCGACACGTCGCTGCACGCCTATCTGCCCTACGCCCATGTCGACCACATGCACCCGGATGCGGTGATCGCGATCGCCGCGACCAAGAACAGCCGCGAGATCACGGCCCGCGTCTATGGCGACGAGATCGGCTGGCTGCCCTGGCGCCGCCCCGGCTTCGAACTCGGCCTCGACCTCTCGCGCTTTGCCGCGGAGAATCCGAACGCCAAGGGTGTGGTGCTGGAAAGCCATGGCCTGTTCACCTGGGGTGACACGGCCAAGGACTGCTACGAGACGACGTTTCGGATCATCAACAAGGCGATTGCCTGGTTCGAAGGCGAGACCGCCGGCAAGCCGGTCTTCGGCGGCGAGGCGGTGCGCGCCGCGCCGCCCGAGGCGCGGCTCGCCGTGGCCGCCCGGCTGATGCCGGCGATCCGCGGCCTGATCGGGAGCGACGAGAACAAGGTCGGCCATTTCGACGACAGCGAGGCAGTGTTGGCCTTCGTCGGCTCGAAGGACTTGAAGCCGCTGGCGGCGCTGGGCACCTCGTGCCCCGACCACTTCCTGCGCACCAAGATCCGGCCGCTGGTGCTCGACTACGATCCGGCGACCGGCGACCTCGACGCGCTGATCGAGGGCCTGCGGCAGGCGGTCGCCGCCTACCGCGAGGACTATGCCGGCTATTACCAGCGCTGCCGGTACGACAACTCGCCGGCCATGCGCGACCCGAACGCCGTGGTCTATCTGGTGCCGGGCGTCGGCATGATCACCTTCGCCAAGGACAAGGCGACGGCGCGCATCGCCGGCGAATTCTACGTCAACGCCATCAACGTCATGCGCGGCGCATCGACCGTCGACACCTATCAGGGCCTGTCGGAGCAGGAGGCCTTCGACATCGAATACTGGCTGCTCGAAGAGGCCAAGCTCCAGCGCATGCCGAAGCCGAAATCGCTGGCCGGCCGCGTCGCGCTGGTGACCGGCGGCGCCGGCGGCATCGGCCAGGCGATCGCGCGCCGGCTGGCGGGCGAGGGCGCCTGCGTGGTGCTCGCCGACATCGACCGGCAGGCGCTCGCCGCGACGCACGAAGAGTTCGCCAAGGCCTACGGCAAGGATCAGGTGCGCTCGGTGCTGATCGACGTGACCGACGAGGCGGCGGTGCGCGAGGGTTTTGCCCAGGCCTGCACCGAACTGGGCGGCCTCGACATCCTGGTCTCCAACGCCGGCATCGCCTCCTCGGCGCCGATCGAGGAGACCGAGCTGGCCATGTGGGACCGCAACATGGGCATTCTGGCCACCGGCTACTTCCTGGTGGCGCGCGAGGCCTTTCGGCTGTTCCGCAGGCAGGCGCTCGGCGGCTCGGTGGTCTTCATCGCCTCCAAGAACGGCCTGGCGGCCTCGCCGGGCGCGGCGGCCTATTGCACGGCCAAGGCGGCGGAGATCCATCTCGCCCGCTGCCTGGCGCTGGAGGGTGCGCCGGCCGGCATCCGCGTCAATGTGGTGAACCCGGATGCGGTGCTGCGCGGCTCGAAAATCTGGTCGGGCGAATGGCGCGAGCAGCGCGCCGCGTCCTCGAAGATCGACGTCGACGAACTGGAGGAGCACTACCGCAACCGCTCGCTCCTGAAACGCTCGGTCTATCCCGAGGATGTGGCCGAAGCGGTCTACTTCCTGGCCTCGGATTTTGCCGCCAAGTCGACCGGCAACGTCTTCAACGTCGACGCCGGCAACGCGGTGTCCTTCCCGCGTTGAGCAGATAAAGGCCGCGCGCTAGCATCATCCCCGGCCCGGTGGGCCGGGGCCCGAGAGACTCCCATCGTCTTTTACGGTGCTGCGACACCCTGCTGCCCTCAACAGGGCATCCGTTCGAAAAATGAAAGGGCCGGAAGGAGAATGGCGGGTTTTAGTTTCAAATTGGCGAAAGATGCCCTTGCGCATCAGACTTCTAGGCGAAGAATCTGGGCTGCGAAAGGGATCAGTAGCGTGGGCATTGCCCGCAAACCAGAGAATAGCGATTCGCCCCGTAGCTCATCTGGAAAGAGCATCGGTATTCTAAACCAAATGTCGCGCGTTCGAGTCGCGACGGTGTCGCCATTCAAACAGCATCGGCCGTAGAAGATGTATTTAGCATATCATATACGTTGAAGCTAAGGTCGCCACGACCAAAGAACCGAACGAAATCTCCGGTATCGTAGGTGGCAATCTGAACTGCTGGATGCATCCCACATTCTCGGCTAATCCGCGTTGCCAATTCGATTAGGCTCGCATCGACCAAATCGATTTTGAATATCTGCGAATAGGTATGTGCTGCCGCAACCGGCTCTATCGCATCGCCAACAAGGATCACCTGCCCCGGTGTTAGAACCCACTGCATTAGCGCGTACGCTAAGTCTGTGCGCCGTTCCCGCCCGACGAGCATATTCCATGCTTCGATAAGGCACGCGTGAGGAACAGCCCAAGTGTACTCTCCCAGATCCAATGCCCCAACCGTATGTTCGTGGTTGCCATCCCTCGGGTTAGCAAGCGCAATAAGAACATTCGTATCGAGAAGAGCTATGTTTCTGGGCAAATCGTAAGCCCGCTCAGCGACGATCCAGTTGGGCATCTTACTCGGCCGCGACGATATTGGCTTCACGCATTGCCGCTTCAACTACCCTGTCAATGTCAGCTACAGCCGTCGACTTAGCTTCTCCACTCGATGTCACTGCGAGACGAGCAAGATCGTCCAACTGACGTTGGAGTGTTTCATCCTTTATCAAGCGGCGCAGGACCGGAATGCTTTGGAGGTGTTGCGGCTCGAATTTCTGGAAGCTACCTCGGAACTGAGGAGTTGTACGCTTTACCAAAGCATTAACATGACTGCTGTTGAGATAAGCCAAGAGCGGAAAGAGCAATTCCTCCTGCTCTGGAGCGACAGCAGTTCCACCCACAATGAAAACCTCGCCGTCGGCATCCACAGCGAACGATATTTCAGGTGCTAAATCCCGAATTAGGAGCTTTGGCCTACGCAGCCATTCTTCATCTCTTCGCCTAAGTGTCTGATCCGAAATTGAGGTGAGTGGTATCAGTGGGTTAGCTTGACAGCCTCGCCGGCCGTTGATTCAGGGGTTTTGCCAAAAACTACCTTGGATCAACGATGTGGACCGATACCACTCGCGCACAGCATGCGCGCACCAGCCTGG
>NZ_JAZHFT010000084.1:0-7852 GCF_036541425.1 Consotaella aegiceratis | reverse complement strand
TTGCTTTCGGACTATCGCTCGTCGTTGCGCCCGCACAAGCGTGCCCCGTGCACCGGGCACTGACGCCTGAGGCCGTCCGCCAAGCTGACACCATCTTCGTTGGACGTGTCGTTGGATTGGTGGCGGCCACCCGTTCCACTCAAAGAGCGAGAGATCAAGCGACGACGGTGACGCTCGATGTTGAGAGGGTTGTTCGCGGTCGACAGGTCATCGGCAACATCAAGGTCTACGGATACGACAGCACGGATACCAGGTTTCCGCGTTCTATCGAGGAACTCGTGGGCAAGCGCGGCTCGCTCGTTGAGGTCGCGATCGTGTTCCCGGACACGATAAAAGCCAAGACGGGTTGCCGTTACTTGGACGGGGTGACGGGTTTGGGCGAGGCTATCACCTCGGTGTCGTGCAAGATCGATCTTCCCGTCACGATTCCATTCGAAAACAACACTGTCATTCCTCTTGAGCACCCGACGATCATCGGTCAGCCATGCACCTCCGCATACATCCGAGCATTGCGCGAGGAACCAAACCTGCCCGCCCTCGAGGAAGAAGACCGTCGATGACATCGGCGTAGATCACTTTCACAACGTCGGCTTTGAATGATTTGGTTGTTTGGGGCTATGGCTCGTTGGGGTCAGAAGCCGAAGCGCAGCTTCCCGCCTGCGGTGCGCGAAAGCCGCCCGTCTCCCTCCGGCCCCATCTTCGCCACCCCGCCCTTGGCCGGGTGGGGTGGCGGGATAGCGCCCATGTCGGTCGTTAGAAGCTGATCTTGAACACCTGTAGAGCGGACATCCGCTCGCTCCAGCATGTTCGTCGAAGCAGGCAGGAAGGGGAACCTTCGCTGCTACTGAGAACAAGGTCGGCTTCGAGCCCCTTGTGCGCAGTGGGGCCGCCGCAGCGAATGGCTGGCTTCGCGTACCACTCGGCTGGTTCTGCGTCTCGCCGAGGTGCCTCAGCCCGCTCCCCTGCGATCACATCGAGATCGACGGGGATGCCTTCCTCATTCAGGGCGAGCCAGCCCGCGACCGCGAGCGGCTGGTCTGGACCGTAGACCTGACCCGCATGAAACTGAAGCTCGACATCGATCCCGACATCGTCGCGATGATGGCGGCGGAGGTGGCGGCCGGGGAGCGCGCCGTCACGGCCGCGATGCGCGAGGCCGGGATCGGGTTGAAGTCAGCGTGGCGGCTGCAGATCACCGGCGCGGGGCTCGGGCCCCGGCTCGCCAATTCGATCCGTAGCCAGAACTTCCCGCGGTCGGGCGAGAGCCTGGATGCCGCCGCGCTGGTCTGGTCCAAGGCGCCGGTTATCGTCGGCGCGCACGACACGGGGCCCCTCATCCGCTCCAAAGACGGTTTCTGGCTGGCGATCCCGCTGCCCGCAGCCGGCAAGTCCCTGCGCGGCGGCAGGATCACGCTCGGCGAATGGGAGCGACGGCGCGGGTTGCGCCTGCGCTTCGTCTATCGCCGCACAGGGTCGAGCCTGCTGGTCGCGGAGGGCCGGTTGAACACGAAGGGTCAGGCGGTGGTGTCGCGCTCGAAGACCGGGCGCGGAAAGGTTACCGCGCCGATCTTCCTGCTGGTGCCGCAGGTGAAGCTGCTGAAGCGGCTGGACCTCGCGCGAGATGCGGACCTGGCATTGGACAGCGTGCCGGCGCTGATCGTGGCGAATTGGGTAGACTCGATGCTTTGAACAGCATCATACTTAACGGGAAATGCTGTAGGTTCACCCTTCTTCCGCATTTCTTTGATGAGGCACAGTCTGATGCGAGCATCGCCAGTTGAAGCGATGAAGGCCGAAAAGCGATCGGCGGAGACTTTCTTTGATTGGTTCGGCCGCGTGACGAATACGGATGTGTTACTTGGCGACCCGGAAGAGCACCGGAAATTTTTCGCGTCACGTGATGCAAAGTGGTTTGATGAGCTAAGCGAGGCCTATGATGCGCACCATCGCGATTTCCCGGGCGGGTTCAGCTTGCCGCCTTTGCGAGGGCGGCGCCCCTTGCTTTGGGATCAAATGGAAACTGCTGGCGATGCGCGCATGGGTGGAATTGATCGGAAGATCCCGTTCTTTGGGCCACTTACCTATGAGGGCGTGATCTTTACTGACGGCATCGCGCTGCCTGCGGCGATCAATCGTCATCGTACGGCTCAGGAGGCTGAGGGTTCTCCGGCGCGGCAACGCTTCCTAGCTTTTATGGATGTGCTAATCGATTACGCACCAATGTTCCGGACCGGCCAGCTCGCGATTGTGTCTGAGAGCGCAGCTTTTTCGATTGCCATGCCTCGAGACCCTCACCAGCACGCGTGGTTCTGCGAAGAGATCGATCAAGATATTCTCGGCCGAATGATGCGAGAAAAAATCGAGGATGTGCGTCACCAGATTCCGACATTGATCGGTTACCACAACCTGGCTGCAGCCTTCGATGCCGATCCCGTGATTGCGGATCATCATCGCAGCGGCGCATCCACGCTATACGACTATATCGGACTGGCTGCATACGCAGGCGAGCCAGAGCAGGCATACTCAGCATTGCCGGAGTTGGATTTCTCCTTCCACTTCGACGTCAGCCGGAAGCCGAATACGCTACGCGAGCGCGCCGAGATGCTGGCCAGCATGGTTCAGGACGACTACTGGGTCGAGGTGCGCAGGTGCATCGCCGAGGCGGGCAATGAGAAGAGTCGCGCCGACTATCACGGCGCGCTGCTCGATGGTCTGGCCCACATAAATGCACGAGACCAAAAAAAACCGCCGATGGTCGTGCGCGCTTCGTCCGATCTCGTCTTCAATACCGGGGTCAACTTTGCATTTGTTGGTGCCATCGGTCTTGCTGCCTATGCGGGTCACACGAGCTTCGCCGAGCAGGTGGCGAACTCGCCAATAATGTCGAGCCTTTTTGGGGCTGCTTTCGCGACCGGTGCCGGCCTCGCGGTTGCGGGGACCGCGGCGCGAATGTCGAGGCGGCCGTTCACCGCTGCCGATGTGTTTAAGATGGTTCGAGATAGTGTCGCCGATCCGTCCGCGCGTTTCGCCAGCGATCAGGAGCGTGCGCAAGCTCAAGCAAATTCTATGTGGATCCGCAGCATAATTGAGAGAAACCGCAAAGCACGGGAGTGACGCTGGAGGAGGAGGAGGGAGTGGATGGCAAGGAGATTCGCGATCGTCCACTTTTATGTAGCAGCGGACCGCGAGTGGTCGCCTAAGCGAAGATTATCTGAGCACTGAAATGCGTACGCCCCGCGAAACCATCCTCGCCGCGCTGTATGCGCGGCTCTCGGCGCTGCCTGCGACCGCCCTTCGCGGCGAAGTGCTGCCCGAGCGCGTGCCGGCCGAGGGCCTGCTGATTCTGCGCGATGGCGAGCCGGGGGAGCCGGAAGTCACACTGTCTCCGCTCGCGTACCATTACCAGCACCGCGCCGAGATCGAGGCGGTCGTACAGGGCTACGACCGTAATGCGCCCATCCCAGTCGTAGAGGCAGACCTCACCTCACCCAAAAAGCCGACGTTTCGACAGATATTAGCAAGCGGCAATGCGCCAAGCGTGAATCTCGCATCGTACGGCCGCCGATGCGACGACTGGGCGAAACTGGGCATATGCGAACAGCTACGGAACTGCGCTTCCATTGCCCTATCGGTTGCACAGGCTTCTGAAGTCGAGGCTTTTGGCCTGGCGTTCAGGCGCCTTGCATTTCTCAAATTGCCATGCAATGATTGTAATTGACAATATTATGCAAGGGGCAATTATGCGAACTGATCTCGAGACGCTTGAGGCATTCATCGGACAGCAGCTCATCCGCAACAAGCTGACCGCGAATACTGCCAACTCCTATGCGAGCTCGGTGAGACAGGTCTTCTCGATCGCCACCGATGCTGAAAAAGCCAATGTGTTAGGGGTCGACATAGCGGATCTCTACGCGCGCTTCCGCGCTGCCAATGACGGGCTCGCTGACAAGACGGCCGAGTCGTATGAAAGTCGCGTCAGGGCCATTCTCAAGCAGTTCGCCGAGTTTGTTTCCAAGGAAGGCGCCGACGGCGGTTCGACGATCATGGGAACGCTCGCGATCCCCCTGCGCACTGGGGTTGTTAAAGTGGACGGACTTCCGAGCGATCTCACGGCTGCCGAGGCAACCCGTATCGCTGCCATGATCACTGCGATGGCGAGCTGACAGACAAGGAAGAGTTCAAACGGAGCGGGACAGGAAATCATGGTCGAGGAACTTCCCCAATCCGACATGTCCGAGGAGCAACGCCATATAGCCTCGCTCCTGCAGCGCCTGCTGGGAAAGCGGACCGCCGACCGATATGTCGACTTTTGTCGGCTCGCGGCTGGCACCCTGCCCCTTCGCGTATCGGTGCCTCTGGCTGGCCACGCCATGCGCGAGATCGACGCGCTTCTCCGCCTGCTTCTCGCAATTCCCACCGACCTGACGGTAACAGGTTCGCCCGAGACGGAGGATCGCCTCGAACAGGCTACGGCCGCGCTGCGGGAACTTGGATACAGCCAGCAGGCGGCAGATCGAGCGGTCAAAGAGCTCACCCCCAGGCTCAGCCATCGCGAGCAGATCGAACGGATCTGCGCATCCCTGGGGCTCGCTCCAGACGGCGACGTTGCTCGATCATGGAAGTTCGTAAAGGACGTGAATAAAAAGGTGCATTACGGCCGAGCACTGCATCAGTCGCTGGAGGTGGACGACCAGTTCCGTTCGGAATGGCAAGCCCCTTTTGACACTGCAGTCAGGGGCCTGATGGTCGCCCTTCAGGGCAAATATACAGCCTACATTGGGCGCCTCGACGAAATTCTCGCCATGCCGGACCGAAAGGCGGCCGTAGAGGCTTTATCACGCGAGATTCCCGGTGCTCTCCCGCTGTTGTCCTACTTTTTCGACCGACTCGGCACTCCCGACTGGCTCGATCCCCTTGCCGCAAAGAAATTGCTGGCGGCGTCCTGGGCCGGCCTCGATGACATAGACGACGGGCTGCGCCTGCAGCATTGGCCAGCTGGCCGATATTTAGTGAGGATGGCAGGCTCGAGCGATTCCACGGTCCGGGCGAAAGTCGCCGACGCGCTCCATTTCGTGGGAAGATCAGAAGATCCGGATGTCCATTGGCTTGGCGCCGAAGCGATCGCCGCTCTTCCGGCCGACGAGGCCGAGCCCCTGATCGACATCTTGGACAGGTGGCTTAGTCGAGATACTCGGCTGCCCTATTCGTCGGCCGCCCACACGATCCTCAAAAACCTCGTAGAAGGGGATCACCGAGAGGCCGCGCTCAGCTTCTTTGCCTCGCTCTACCGCATCATTGCCAAGGACGGCAGGGCCACCACCCTTTTCGACCAGCACATGTTCGAGCACTTGCTGCCCTTGGATGTCCGTGTGTGCGCAGTAAGGTTAGGCAGCGACCTCGTTCGTCTGCTGTGCCAGATGCTGGACACCGCGTTGCGCATCGAGCGACGGGTGAGCGATGATCCTCCCGGCGACTATTCTCACCACATGACGAGGACCATCTCCGAGCACGGCACCAAGCACGGCATCGTTGACGCCCTGGTCGGTGAGATCGTTCGGTCAGCCCGGCTCATCTGTACGGCCAACCCCGACCGGCTCGAGGGGATCATCACCGAGATCTCGAAATATCCTTGGCGGTTGTTCATTCGGCTGCGGCTCCATGTCCTCTCCCTCGATCCCGCGGCCGCGCCGGCGCTCGCCACCTCGAACCTCGATGACACCAGGCTGATCGGCGAGACTTGGTGCGATGTGGAGTACGGCGATCTGGCGGCCGTGTGGTACGGTCGTTTACCTAAGGAAACGCAGGCTCGAATTTTGAGTGTGGTCGACAAGGTCCCGTCGAAATACGAACCGAGCTGGCAGGAGCGCTTCCGGAAAAGCGCTGGGCGAGAGCCCAACGACGAAGAAAGGGCCGCCTTCAGAGCATCCGTGCTGCAGCAGGTGCAATGGCGTTGGCGCCACGTGCTTCCCAAGGATCGTCAAGAGGAGGTCGAACGTCGTGGTGACCCTGATATGTGGTTCAACGCGCTCAATGAGCCCGATGTCAGTCCAGCCGCCGCGGCTCACCTCGCCAACCTGTCAGTCGACGAGATCGTCTCGTTCCTCACCAACTGGCGCCCTTCGCCGCAGGCGAAAAGAGTTACGGTGACCGGTCTAGGCCAACAATTGCGGCAGGCCGCCGAGCTGAATGCTACGGCCTTTTCTGAAGAGGCCGCCCAATTCTCGAGCGTTCCAGCGATCTATCTCCGCGGCTTCATCGAGGGCTTGACGACCGCTGTCCAGAACAAGACTACGGTCGACTGGAATGGCATTCTTTCGCTTACGGGATCGCTCGTGTCTCGCGTCGGCCCGACCGGTAACGAAGGCGAGGGCCATGACGCGGATTGGTCGCGAGTCCGCAAGTCTGCAATCGAATTGATCTCGGTGGGTCTGCAGCTTGGCAAGGAAGGCATCCGCTTTGGTCTCGAGGCGGAGGTCCAGGATCAGGTCATCGCATTCTACGAGAGCTCGTCGCCGACGGACCTGGAGAGCTTCGAGGAGACCTACCGCCGGCAGGTCTACTTCGCCGCCACGTCGACGTCGCGCGGCGCCGCCCTTCAGCTTTGCATTCAACTCATCTTCTGGCTGAGCAAAAACCCTGAGACTGCTGTCGGTAAGGATCCTGGCAACGCTCTCATCGCATTACCGGAGATCAGGAGCATTCTGGACGCCGAGATCGCCCGGAGCGGTGCTGATGGACGAATACCGCGGGCGGTCATCGGGCGCCACCTCGGTCGGCTCAGCTACTTCGCGGCCGACTTTCTGGAGGTCAACGCGCCCGCTTTTTTCGAGACATGCGATGCGCAGCTGCGCGACGCGCTCTGGCTATCGCACGTCCAGATCGGAACGGGACCCATTTCGCGGCTTGCCACTAAAATGAGCGATTGCTACCGCCACGAGATCCGACGGCTGGCAGAGAACGTGCCGGGCGCCGATCGAGACTATCTTACCGAGAGGTTCACGCACTACTTGGTGATCCTCTACATCGTGGGGGCCCTCCCTGAAGACGTCGGAGTCCAGTTCTGGAATGATGCCCCAGTGGAGGCGCGGCAGAAGGCAATGTGGTTCCTTGGCATGCAGCTGGCACGGCCCGATGGGGAGATGCGCCTCAGAGCGCAGAGCTATTGGGATCGAAGGCTGCTGGCCGCTTCAGAGCCCTCGGCGCAGCGCACGGTTTTCCAGAAAGAGATCGGCGCGATCGGCCAATTCTACTTTCATCAGGGCCTCGACCCCGATTGGCTCATGCAGCAGACCATTGCTGCGTCGAATGCCGGATATGCGCCGGAACAGACCTTTTACCTAGTGGATCGGATCGCCAGGTTCAGCTCTACGCTCCCGCATCGCGCCGTGGAAGCCATCTCAACGCTGATCAAGAACCGGCATCTCGAGATGATGGAGCTCGGCGCGAGGTCGCAAGACCTGCGAACAATCCTCGTCGCCGGCCTGTCCACCGGCGACCCACAGGCCGTCGCCAATGTGGTCGACGCCATCAATTTCTTGGCGGCCGCCGGCGATACGAGCTGTCTCGACCTGCTGCCGAGAACGCCGAAATAGCGGCCATTAGGAGGAGGCGATCGATGCGCTGGCCGATAGAAGTGCGGTCTGCTGCGTAACGACAGCTAAAGACGCGCTGCAGCCAAGAGCGGACGGTTCTCCGGCCCATCCTGGCCCGTTAGTCGAATGCAAGTCATGACCTCCGCCAGAGGCGGAGGTTTGGAACGCTGCGCTTGAGCCACTAGAAGTGGCTTTGCTACATCAGGCGTTCAGCTTGAACAAATCGTTGTAGTCAGACGCTTTATCGGCTTTTTCTTGAT
>NZ_JAZHFT010000083.1:0-7941 GCF_036541425.1 Consotaella aegiceratis | reverse complement strand
CCAGGCTGGTGCGCGCATGCTGTGCGCGAGTGGTATCGGTCCACATCGTTGATCCAAGGTAGTTTTTGGCAAAACCCCTGAATCAACGGCCGGCGAGGCTGTCAAGCTAACCCACTGATACCACTCACCTCAATTTCGGATCAGACACTTAGACAACTTGTCTGGCTGATCATCAATTTTGATGCAAGCTAAGGTACATGCAACTTGACGTAGACTCTCAATGTGGCCGTGGGACCTATATCTAGAGGTGAAGAGCAGAGTGGCGGCCTTGACGCGCTGCTGGTGCGACCACCCGCAGCGGACTCAGCCGGTCGCCGGCTCTTAGTCCGCGTCGGACATCGCCGGCTTTAGGACGTCCGCGACGCAAAGCTGGCGCTTCATGTCGCATCCCATGTCGCGCGTATCTGCCGATGGTCCCAGGAAACCCCTGAAAAGTAAGCGCGAAGGCGAGGCCGTTCAGGCGGGAACGTGATGGTTCCAGGGCATGAGGGCGTCGATGTCACGGTTGGGCCATCCGGCGGCGAGACGCTCGAGGGTGAGCTTGAGCCAGGCGAAGGGATCGACGGCATTGAGTTTCGCCGTGGTCAGGACGGTGGCGATGGTTGCCCAGGTACAGCCGCCGCCATCGGAGCCGGCGAAGAGCGCGTTCTTGCGGGTGATGGCCTGGGGCCGGATCGTCCGCTCGACGATGTTGGAGTCGATTTCGATGCGCCCGTCGTCGAGGAAGCGCTGCAGGACCGCCCGGCGATGAAGGGCATAGCGGATCGCCTCGGCGAGCTTCGACTTGCCGGACAGGCGCGGCAGTTCACGCTCCCAGGCGGCGAAGAGTTCGCGCACGATCGCGGCGGAGCGTTCCTGGCGTGCGGCGCGGCGCCGGTCGGGATCGTGGCCGCGGATCTCCGCCTCGACCTGCCAGAGCGGCGCCATCGCCTCGACCGTCCGGGTGGCGAAAGGCGAACTTTCGCTGGCATGGAGTTCGAAGAACCTGCGGCGCACATGGCTCCAGCAGCCGGCGAGCGTGACGGCGCCGTCGGCGCGTTCGGCCTTGGCCAGACGATTGTAGGCGCCCCCCGGGTCTGGCCTTTGGCCAGCCCGAGGGCAGGCTCCGCCGTCGACTTGCAGGATACCGCGATAGCCGGCGAGATGCCGGGCGACGCAATCGCCGCCGCGGCTGTCCTCGAACCGGTAGGCGACCATCGGCGGGCCGCTGCCGCCGAACGGCGAGTCATCCCTGGCATAGGCCCACAGCCAGGCCGTCTTCACCTTGCCCGATCCGGGGGCCAGGGTGGGCAATGTGGTCTCGTCCGCAAAGATCCGTTCGCCCTGCTTGATGTGGGCGAGAATGGCATCGGCCAGCGGCTCCAGTTCGAAGCCGACGCGCCCCATCCACTGTGCCGTCAGCGAGCGGTCGAGATCCACGCCGTCGCGGGCATAGATGGCCTCCTGGCGATAGAGCGGCAGCCCGTCGGCATATTTGGCGACGGCGATATGGGCGAGCAGCGCTTCGGTGGGAATGCCGGCCTCGATCAGATGGGCCGGCGCCGGAGCCTGGACGACGCCGTCGCGGCCGCGCCAGGCGTATTTGGGCCGGCGGGTGACGATCACCTGGAACTTGGCGGGCACGACATCGAGGCGCTCGCAGACGTCCTCGCCGATCCTGACCTTCTCAAGCTCCTCGCAGCCGGGCGGGTCCTCAGGCTCGATCACCACCTCGATCCGCTCCAGATGGGCGGCAAAGCCCTTGCGTGGCCGCGCCGGGCGGGGGCCTGCCGCCTTGCCCTTCGCCTTGTCGAGTTCGGCCTTGATGGCGGAAAGGCCCGTCTCGATCTCGTCGAAGACAAAAGCCTGCTGATCCTCGTCGAGGGGATCATGCTTCAGCTTCTCCGAGCGTTTGCCGTAGCGGGCCCGATCCAGCATCTTGAGGATCGAGGTCAGCCGCGCAATGCGCTCATCGGCACGGGCGTTGAGCGCCTTCAATGCAGCGATCTCGGCATCGGCAGCCGCGGTCTTCTGCGCCAGGGCGAGGATCATCGCCTTCAGCGCATCGACGTCGTCGGGAAGCTTTGCCGCAGCCGGGGTCATGACCGACCAAAGCACAGAACCGCCTGGATTGCCTGCTCTTTTACGGCCTCGATTCACTCTGCCGCAGGGGGCTCATCCTGCCGACTGCGGCCGCTTCACCGACACCGGACGGACCTTCTTCCAGTCCAACCCGTCGACCAGGGCCAGCAGTTGCGCCTGGTTGAGCTGAACCCGGGCGTGGCCGATCCGCGGCCAGCAAAAGACGTTCTTCTCAAGCCGTTTCGAATACAGACAGACCCCCGTGCCGTCGAACCAGACGATCTTGATCCTGTCGGCCCGCTTGGCTCGAAACACGTAGAGCGCTCCGCTGAACGGATCGGCGCCGGCATCGCGCACCAGCGCCATCAGCCCATCCGGTCCCTTGCGGAAGTCGATGGGATGGCTGGCCAGGAACACCTTCGCCCCGCTCGGGATCATGCTGAGTGCACCGCTCGGATCGCCCGCCGCAGGTGCTCTTCGGTGACATCAGCACCGGCCCGCACGATGAGGCCGCCGATGACGATCTCCACCACTGCCGGCGCTGCAACAGCCGCGACTTCCACAAAACGAGGAGCATCGGCAGCAGCGAGCGGCGCTACCGTGCCATTGCGAAGCGCCTCGCGACGCCAACCGAACAGTTGCG
The DNA here is from genome assembly GCF_036541425.1 of Consotaella aegiceratis. NCBI lineage: Bacteria > Pseudomonadati > Pseudomonadota > Alphaproteobacteria > Hyphomicrobiales > Aurantimonadaceae > Consotaella > Consotaella aegiceratis. The sequence goes on along the minus strand of NZ_JAZHFT010000083.1, from coordinate 5,237 downwards.
AGGGAAGAATGCCGGCACGCCGGGCGATCGCCGACACGTTCGCATCCGGCTCCAACGTCTCGGCCACCAGGCGCGCCTTGAACGCCACCGACCAGCGCCGCCGGGAACTCTGCGGCGCCCCGTCCAGCCGATCCGGCACGGCCTCGATCATATGGAAACTTCTATCGCCAGGCATAGTCGCAGACATAGAAACTGACACCGGCGCCTATCGGCCAGCCCCTATGTCTCTACCCGCCCGCCATCACCCCCGCCACGTGGTCCCGGCTTCGCGCTTACCCTGAAAATCAAGGGAACTCAGTTGCAACATGATGCGACATGAAATCAGACATTAAGGGCGCAAGCGCCACCGTTAAACATCTGATTTTCTTGAGGAAATTGGTGGTAGCGGAGGAGCGCCGCCGTCATTACAGAGCTATAACCAAATTCGTTTGCTGACAGGGCGCCGCGCGCGTCGAACATCTCCTTGACGTTGCCGAGCGCGTCGTAGCGGAAGGTATGAGCCGTCTCGGCCGCGCCACCCGGCCGGTACTCCGTCTCGCCCTACGGTCCGAGAACCTGGCGGCGCCAGTCGACCGGGGCGCCGAGGCGGGCGAGGAGGATGCGGTCGAAGCCCTTCATGCCGGCCCTGAAGCGCAGTTCCATCACGCGCCCGCCGTTCATGAAGAACGAGACGCGGCGGTCGCCCGCCGCGATCTCGGCGGCCGAGCCCCCGGCAATCGTGTCCGTCAGCTTGCGCTTCGCGCTGTCCAGGGTCTCGGTTGCCGGGTCGAGTCCGTGCGGCATCGGCGCCGTCGCGTCTCCCTCCGCCCGCTCCAGAATCAGCGCGTCGCGCCAGTCGCTCTCCTGCGCCGCGGTGCGGCCTATCGTCAGGACGAAGCCCGTCGAGCGGCCGGTGACGTGGCGGGCCTGCGGCGCGAGCGAGGCGGCGGGAAACGGCAGACCGAGCCGTTGAAACAGGTCCGCCAGCCAGGCTCCCATGCCGGTGCCGTTGATCCGCTCGTAAAGCTCGTCGCCCAGACCCGCCATCGCCGTCACTGTCATGGCTGATTGCCCGGATAGTCGATCCGGTCCCAGCGCGTGCCGTCGAAGCGCACGATCTCCTTGTGGCCGACGGCCAGCAGCATCTCGTCCGTCGCGCTCAGCCAGGTAAGGCCGCCGATCTCCGGGTCGAGGCCGGTTTCCACCTGCTTCAGACGCCGCCCGTCGAGCACGAAAAGGCCGCCGGGAAGGCCATCCGCCGACCCGGCCGCCAGATAGAGCCTGCCGCCGAACAGCGCCATGCGCCGAAAAATCTGGCCTTGACCGTTGGTCGCCGCCGGGCGGAAGCCGTCACGATGGTTACCGACGAAGAGTTCGCCCTCCTCGCCGCAGACGACGATCCGCTCCGCGTCGAGCACGGCGATATCGAGCAGGCGATTGTCCGTCAACTGCGGCGGACGCCGGAAACCCGCCTCGTCGGTGCGCACCGCCAACAGCCCGTCCTTGCCGCAGATATAGATCTCCTCCGCGCTCGGACCGTTGATCCCGTAGATCAGGTCGTCACGGTAGACCTCCATCATACGTTCGGTATGCCGCGCCATGATGTCGGGGTGCTCAAGAAGGTATTCGATCTGACCTCCTCTTCCATTTTCTACGAAGCCCGGCGGAAAAAACTCCTTGTCCCAGTCCGGATCGATCTCCGGCCGGAAGAAGGCCCGGTCGAGCGGCGGCCAGGCACCGTCCGCCCGGCGATAGTTCTGACCGCCCTCGCCGACGGTGTAGAGATCACCGTCGATTTGCCGCAGGGCGGTCATGCGCCCGAGGCGCAACCCCTTTTGCCATGCGAAGGCGGGGTCGACCATTCGTTCCTCGGCAAACTCCGGGTCTGGCGAGGCGACGAGGCCCGGCTCGCCCAGAACCGTCAGAATGCGGGCATCGATCTTGTCCCAGCGGAACAGCGTCATGTCGCCGGAGGCGAAGGGATAGTCGTTGTAGGCCCAGTCGTAGCCGCCGCGCTGCCTGCCCTTGGCATATTGCAGAACGCGGGAGAACGGCGCGAAGGGATCGGCGTCGTCCCGGCTGCCGCGGACGTAGAAGACGTCCCAGGACACGGCCTCGCACGAGGTGAAGGTCAGTTGCATCGCGCTCAAAGCTCCCCTTAGTGCCGCGTCATGCTGGTGCCTTTCTTCAACCCGATATGCGATTTCCCAAGCTTCAGCCAACCACAGATTCAAACGTTGTCGGGGTGCAAGAAGCGCTCGACCTTCTGCCCGTCGAAGCGGTAGACGTGACGGTCTCCGATGATCCAAAGATAGTTGTCGCTCACGCTGTCGATTTGCTGGATGACCGTCGTTTCATCAATCGCAGCGCGGCCATCGCGAACGACGTCGAAGCCCGTTCCGTTGAAACGCCTCAACCCTTGCGTGGTGCCGACGTAGATGTCGCCCTGAAATTGTCTGACGGAGTAGAACTGGATCGGATTGCCCGGGCCATGAAGCACGGAGAAACCTTGTCGCGCGTTTCCGCGCAGCAACGTCTCATTGTATCCCGAAATGATGATCTCTTCTGAGCTCACACAATGCAAATCAAGAAGGTTCTCGTCGGTTGGCGACGGAACGGAATGCCAAGCCCGCCCTGACGAATGGTAGATCTGGCCCGCCAGGCCGCAACTATAGACGTCGTTTTGACCGCTGCCATCGATCGCTTCCAGATTAACCGTCTGCCGCAAGCTGCGGTATAAGGAGAGGACGCCCGAGTCCTCTCCGCTTTGGCTCGGGCTGGCCGTATCGAAACCCGACCCTCTCAAGGCTGGCGCGACGTCACGCCAGCCTGTTGCGTCACGCCGGTAGATTTGCCCGCCATAGCCGCAGCAGAACAGTGTCTCACCGACTTCCGCGATGTCACGCATCTTGCCAAGGATCGGCTCGCCAGGGGAGAGATCCCGCAGCCCCGCACCCGGGACCCTTTCAATCGTTTCCCCAGCGGAGTTGGTAATCTTGACATGGCCTTCGTCGCTGAGAGCGCAACCGGCTCTTGCGACGTCTGGTCGTGCTCGCCTCAAGCACAGCGAGACGACATCTTCCCCGGGCCAATCCTCATGGCCCCAGCGCGGATCAGGGCCTGCGACAAGGTGAAACAGACGCGTGTATTGTACATCGTCATTCAGTGCATCGGGGAACCCAGCGACGAAAAGCAGATCGTCTGCGACCGCGCACCCGTTACCCAATTGGACTGGAACTTTATTTTCTGTCATTTTTTGGAAAGTGCGTTTTCAGGCCGGATAACGGCCTGTTTTTATTCGTACGAGCAAAGCCGAACGCGAAGATGCGCCACAGCGAGGGATCGTCGCTCTCCTCAGCCTCGTGGCTCTTCATGGCGTACCAGAATTCTTCATCGTCGCGGATCTGATCCAAGCCCCGATAAGGTTTCGGCAGCCCGTCCTTGCTCCAGCGGCGATAGCCGCGTTCCTCCGCTTGAAAATGCGTGACATTCTCGGCAAAGAAGCCGAGATAGTCCAACAGGCAGTCGAGCAGGCCCTTGCGCTTGTCCTGGCGCCAGCCTTCCAGGAAGTAGAGCGACATCAGCACCCCGACCCGCGAGCGGATCTTGTGGATCGACTCGTCGCGCAGGACGCCCCGCGCCTCGATGTCCGCCGGGTCGAGCTTCAGATCTTGCGGGAAATCCATCGTCAGTCAAAGCGTCGGATCCAGCTCAGCGTTTCCGCCAGTCGGCCCTCTCGTCCGGTGTTGAGATGCCGCGGTAGCTTGATGACACTGAATTGGTAGCCCTCGAAGCGGATCGGCTTGATGATCCGGGCGGCCGTGCGATAGCCTTCAGGAATGCCGCCGGTCGCCGGATCGCCTAGAGCCGGCAGTTGGCTCGCCCGGATCAGCACACCGCCATCATAGACCGACAGCGTCATCTCCTCTGTCAACTGCGCCTTGACCGCTGACGCTCCGCCCAGTGCCGCGACGTTGTCGTCGCCGAGCGCCGTCAGCCAGTTCGACGAGCGCGGCTGCCGATATCCCCCGTGACGGACCTCGCTCCAGTAGTCGCCCATGGCGTCGTATTCCAGCGCGGGATAGTGCATCAGCCAGGGGTAGTAGTAGGCGTCCTTCATGGTCTCCGAGCCCGGCACCGATAAAGCGCCCAGTCCTGCCGAACCGTGGATCGCGCCCAGCCGCTCGCTCCAGCTGCGAACGAGTTGCACGAAACGGTCGGGATCGTCGAACACGAAGCTCGGCGGAAAGTGCGCCTTCAAGCCGGATAGCGGCCTGTTCTTGTCATTGCGGGAGAAGCCAAAAGTGGAAATGCGCCACAGTGAGGGATCGTCGCTCTCCTCTGGGTTATCCTCAATCATGCTGAAGTAAAAATCTTCTTCCGAGCCAATACTATCCATTTTCCGATAAGGTTCCGGCAGCCCGTCCTTGCTCCAGCGGCGATAGCCTCGCTTTTGTAACGTTTGGAAGTGGGTAACATTCTCGGCAAAGAAGCCGAGATAGTCCGACAGGCAATCAAGCAGGCCCCTGCGCTTGTCCTGGCGCCAGCCTTCCAGGAAGTAGAGCGACATCAGCACCCCGACCCGCGAGCGGATCTTGTGGATCGACTCGTCGCGCAGGACGCCCCGCGCCTCGATGTCCGCCGGGTCGAGCTTCAGATCTTGCGGGAAATCCATCGTCAGTCAAAGCGTCGGATCCAGCTCAGCGTTTCCGCCAGTCGGCCCTCTCGTCCGGTGTTGAGATGCCGCGGTAGCTTGATGACACTGAATTGGTAGCCCTCGAAGCGGATCGGCTTGATGATCCGGGCGGCCGTGCGATAGCCTTCAGGAATGCCGCCGGTCGCCGGATCGCCTAGAGCCGGCAGTTGGCTCGCCCGGATCAGCACACCGCCATCATAGACCGACAGCGTCATCTCCTCTGTCAACTGCGCCTTGACCGCTGACGCTCCGCCCAGTGCCGCGACGTTGTCGTCGCCGAGCGCCGTCAGCCAGTTCGACGAGCGCGGCTGCCGATATCCCCCGTGACGGACCTCGCTCCAGTAGTCGCCCATGGCGTCGTATTCCAGCGCGGGATAGTGCATCAGCCAGGGGTAGTAGTAGGCGTCCTTCATGGTCTCCGAGCCCGGCACCGATAAAGCGCCCAGTCCTGCCGAACCGTGGATCGCGCCCAGCCGCTCGCTCCAGCTGCGAACGAGTTGCACGAAACGGTCGGGATCGTCGAACACGAAGCTCGGCGGAAAGTGCGCCTTCAAGCCGGATA
>NZ_JAZHFT010000082.1:0-7965 GCF_036541425.1 Consotaella aegiceratis | reverse complement strand
TTTGGCGCATCCCTATCCCCAGGTCGTCATCCTCGGGCTCCGTCCCGAGGATCCAGAGACGCCGCGTCCACCGCCGCTGGGGCGGGACCAACAGTCCACAGCGTCCGCTCGCAAATGCCGCAAGGCCTGGATCCTCGGCCCGGCGGCCGAGGATGACGACGTAAGCGGTGGAGAAGGTGGATAACGTTCGAACGGACCACACCCGCTCGCCGTCCCCGGACCGCGCGGCGGCCTCAGACCGTGATCGGCTCCTGGACGAGGTCCACGCCGAAGCGCTCGCGGACGGTCGCCTGGATCCTCGCGGCGAGGCCGGAGACCTCGTCATAGGTGGCATGGCCGTGGTTCACCAGAATCAGGGCATGGCCGTCGTGCACGCCGGCTCGGCCCTGGCGCAGGCCCTTGAGGCCACAGGCGTCGATCAGCCAGGCGGCCGACAGCTTGACCCGGCCGTCGGCCTGGGGATAGCGCGGCACGCCGTCGATCCGCTCGGCGGTTTCCAGCGAAACCACGGGGTTGTGGAAGAACGAGCCGGCATTGCCGAGCACCCGCCAGTCCGGCAGCTTGCTGCGACGCACCGCGATCACCCGCTCCATCACCGCGCGCGCGTCGACGCCGGCGGGAAGATCGTCGAGGCCCCGATAGTCGAGGATCGGCCGCCACGGCTCGGGCAGCGCCAGTGTGACGTCGAGGATGACGAAGCGGCCGGTACTCTTGAAGACGCTCTGCCGGTAGGAGAACCCACACTCGCCGGGCTCGAACACGCGCTCTTGGCGATCCACGAGGTCGTAGGCGGTCAGCGCACGGAAGCGATCCTTGAGCTCGACGCCATAGGCGCCGATGTTCTGGACCGGCGCGGCGCCCACGGTGCCGGGAATGCCGGCCAGGTTTTCGAGCCCGCCCAGGCCCTGGCCCACCGACCATTCGACGAACGCCGGCCAGTCCTCGCCGGCTTGCGCCGTCACCAGAATTTGCCCGTCCTGGCGCTCCGCGATGGTCTTGCCCCTCGTCGCCATGAGGCCGACGACGCCGTCGATACGCTCGCGCAGGAGGAGGTTGCTGCCGCCGCCGACGATGCGCAGCGGCAGGTCGCGCGAGGCGGCGAACTCCGCCAGCTCCGCGACGTCGCCGCGCTCGGCAACGATGGCCCCGAACTCGGCCCGCGAGGCGAGGCCGAACGTGTTGTGGCCCGTCAGGTCGTAGTCTGAAATCACGTCCATGCCGTCATCCAATGTCGCGTGGGTCCGCCGCCATCCCATTCCGCCCGTGCGCTCTCATGTGCGTGAAAGGCCGGGCGGTTGAAGACGTGTTACAGCGTGGCGCCGCCGAAGACGAGGCCCTGCGACGGCAGCCCCGGCCGACCGCAGGTCAAATCGGGAACCGCCAGGACCTCACGCGTCGGTCTCGCGGATAACGTAGGTGCAGCGCCGGCCGCCTTGGACGATGTGCTCGGTGCGTTCGACCGTCGCCCCCGACCCGAGCACCGCCTGGAACACCTGCAGCTCGGCCCGACAAAAGCCTTGGCAGACGGTGGCGGCGGCGCAAATCGGGCAATGGTTCTCGGTGAGCAGGATCGAGCCGTCCTCGGCGTCCCGCCAGTCGGCCATATAGCCCTCGGCCGACCGCAGCGCGGTGAGCACCGCCACTCGGTCGCGCAAGCTGCCGCGCTCCGCCATCGCGGTCTCGTAGGCGGCGCGCGTATCGGCTTCGCGCTGCGCGATGATGCGATCGAGGGCCGCCTCGCCGAGGCTCCGGCCGATGATCTCGAGAAGCTGCACCGTCAGCGCGGCGTGCGTATCTGGAAATCGCGATTGCCCCTCGGCCGTCAGGCTCCACGTCCGCGTCGGCCGACCGACGCCCGACGGCGTACTCGTTGCCGACACCAGACCGTCGTCGGCAAGCCGCACGAGCTGCTGACGCGCCGCCTCTCCGGTCGTACCCAGCCGCCGGCCCAGCGCCGCAGCGGTCAGCGCGCCATGCATCTTGAGCGCCATCAGGACGCGCTCCGCCGGGCTTCGCGGCGACCAGATCGTATTTTCCAAGTCCAGCCTTGACATATTCCTCGCGATGATTTTCAAAGTCATCACTTGGAAATTATCGCCACTGCCTGCGGATTGCAAGCATTGGCGCCTTCAGAGGAGAACGATCCATGGCTTTCGAACTGCCCGCCCTGCCCTATTCCCACGCCGCGCTCGCCGAACGCGGCATGAGCCAGGAGACGCTGGAGCTCCATCACGACAAGCATCACCAGGCCTACGTCACGGCGCTGAACGGCTTCGTCGAGAAGAACGCCGAGCTTCAGGGCAAGTCGCTGGAGGAGATCATCCTCTTCGCCAACGGCAAGGCGGATCAGGCGCCAGTCTTCAACAATGCCGGCCAGCACTGGAACCACATCCACTTCTGGAACGCACTGTCGCCCTCGGGCGGCGCGATCCCCGGCAAGCTCGAAGCGAAGATCGTCGAGGATTTCGGTTCGGTCGACGCCTTCAAGGAGGCCTTCAAGGCGGCGGCCGTCGGCCAGTTCGGTTCGGGCTGGGCCTAGCTCGTCCTCGGCCCCGACGGCAAGCTCAAGGCCACGAAGACGCCGAACGGCTCCAACCCGATCGCCACCGGCGAGGGCAAGCCGCTGCTCGGCCTCGACGTCTGGGAGCACAGCTACTACGTCGACTTCCGCAACCGGCGTCCGGATTACGTGACCAACTTCCTCGACAAGCTCGCGAACTACGAGTTCGCCGAAGCCAATCTCGGCTGACCACGAAGACGCGCTGCCCATGCCGCATCTCGCACGTGGGCAGCGCCATTGGCGCCGTACCGCAGTTTCGGATCCTCCCGTGGCCGCCGCGGGGAATCGCATCGCCTGCAAGCGACACGGACGGCTCATAAACGGCGGACCAGGCGACGATCAGATGCCCGATACCCTCGACCTCCAGCCTTCGCTGCGGCCCTTTGTGGAAAGCCGAAGCTTCCGCGACGCCATGGCGTCGATGGGATCCACGGCCTGCCTGGTTACCACGCGGCTGGGAGCCGAGCGCCTGGGCCGCACCGTCACCTCGGTGTTTTCGCTGTCGGTGGAACCGCCCGCCATCCTGATCTCCATCGACAGAACCAGCCGGCTGGCCGATCACATCGCCAAGGCTCAGGGTTTCTCCTTCGCCATGCTCGCCGAGGACCAGCAGGCCGTCGCCGATGCCTTCGCCGGGCGCGGCGATCCGGAGCGCCGATTCGACACGGGCCGCTGGCTGTCCTGGGTCTCGGGCCATCCCCGGCTCCAGGGGGCGGTGGCGGCCATGGACTGCACGGTGCTGGGCACCATCGAGACGGCGACGCATATCCTGTGCGCCGGCGGCGTGGTCGACATCGAGCTCACGCCCGATCGCACGCCGCTGGTCTGGCAGCAACGGCGCTATCGCGCGCTCGTCGACCGCCAGCCCTCCTGACCCCCGTTGCGGCTCGGGCGCCCGCAACACCGCCCCGGCGGAAGCTCAATGCAGCGTGCGTGGGATCTCGCGCGGCGGAATCCGGTCGTCGACCTTCTTCTTGCGATGGAAGATGAACAGGCCGGCGAGGATGATGATCGCGGAGCCGACCAGCATCTGGCGGGCCGGCACGTCGCCGAAGAAGACGTAGCCGAACAGGATCGCCCACAACAGCAGCGTGTATTGCAGCGGCGCCAGCAGCGAGGCCGGCGCGAGCTTCAGCGACCGCGTCATCATCATGTGGCCGGCCGCGGCCACCACGCCGAGCAACAGCATCGCCAGGACGTCGGCCAAACCGGGCGTGCGCCAGTCCCAGAGCGTCAGCAAACCGCCGGCCACCAGCGCGCCAAGGGTCTGCCAGGTCACCAGGGCGGCATCGCGGGTGCCGCGCAGACGGCGGGCGAGCACGATCGACAGCGCGAAGGCGATGCTGCCGGCAATGGCGAAGGCGGAGTTCCACGACAGCGAGGCGGAGGACGGCCGCAGCGCGACCACTACGCCGGCGAAACCAGCCAAAATCGCCAGCCAGCGGCGCCAGCCCACCTTTTCGCCCAGGAAGAGGTGGGAGAACGCCGCGATGTAGATCGGCCCGGCCATGTAGAAGGTCATCACGTCGGCGAGCGGCAGGGTGACCACGGCCGCATAGAACAGGCCGGTATCGGCCGTCGCCATCACCACGCGCAGCACCTGGAGCCCCGGACGCTCGGGCCGGAGCAGTTGATCGGCGCCGCTACGAACCAGCATCGGCGCGAGCACCGCGAACGAGCCGAAGGAGCGGATCAGCAGCACCTCGCCCACGGAAAAGCTCGCCACCAGCCATTTTCCCATGGCGTCGTTGAGCGCGAAGGCGAAATAGCCGGTCAGCATCAGAAGGATGCCGAACAGGGTCAGGGTGCGCCCTTCGGTGGTCGGCGCAGCGAATGCACTCATGGGAGTTGGCTGCTCGCAAGCTGGATGTCGTGCGACGTCCATTCGCCAAGCTTCGGGCGGCGTCAAGTCACGTTGTCGTCGTGGCCTTCGATGATCCGTGAAAGCGGCGCCTCGCCCTTTCCTCTTGCGCCGGCTTCGGCTAAACCGCGCAGCTTCCGCCATCAACGCCCATCCGTCGCCCGGCTTCCGCCGGGTGCGCCTCGACTTGCGAGCCTGCCATGACCCCGCGCTTCGCCGGCCTCGATTTCGGCACGACCAACTCGACCCTCGGCCTGTGCGCGCCGGACGGTGCGCCGTCCCTGCTGCCGGTCGAGGACGACAGCCCGACGATCCCGTCGGCGCTGTTCTTCAGTCTGGAGGACGGGCACACCTATTTCGGCCGCGCCGCCATCGCCGAATATGTCGATGGAGCCGAGGGGCGCTTCATGCGGGCGCTGAAGTCGATCCTCGGCACGTCGCTGATGACCGAGACGACGCAGGTCGGGCGCGAGCGGATGACCTTCGTCGACCTGATCGGCCGCTTTCTGCGTCATTTGCACGGCCGTCTGGAAGAGCGCGCCGCAGCGGACGGGACGACGGCCGTCGATCGGATCGTGCTTGGCCGGCCGATCCACTTCGTCGACGACGACGCAACCGCCGACCGCGCGGCGCAGGACCAGCTCGAGACGGCCGCCCGCGCCCAGGGCTTTCGCCACATCGAGTTCCAGTACGAGCCGGTCGCCGCCGCGCTCTATTACGAGACCCAGGTCGCCAGCGAGGAACTGGCCCTGGTGGTCGACATCGGTGGCGGCACCTCGGACTTTTCGGTCGTGCGGCTGTCACCGCGGCGCGGGGGCGCGGCCAACCGTCTGAGCGACGTCCTGGCATCCACCGGCGTCCATGTCGGCGGCACCGATTTTGACCGGCAACTGTCGATCGCCAAGGTGATGCCGCTTCTCGGCATGGGCTCCAGGACGGCGGACGGCAAGCGCATCATGCCGAACTGGTATTTCAACGACATGGCCACCTGGCACCGCATCAACACGCTCTATACGCAGAAGGTGCGGCGCGACGTCTTCGAGCTGAAACGGGAGGCGGCGGAGCCGGCGAAGCTCGCACGATTCGAACACCTTCTGGAGCATCGCGGCGGCCATCGCCTGGCCGGCACCGTCGAAGCCGCCAAGATCGCCCTGTCGGATACGGATCGGACGGTCATCCGGCACCAGGACAGCGAGCTGCGCCTGGAGATCCCGACCGGCCGCGGCGATTTCGAGGAGGCGGCGGCGGATCTGGTGGCCCGCATTGCGTCGACGATCGAGGAGGCTTTGACGGAGGCCGGCGTATCGTCCGATGCGATCGAGACGGTCATTCTGACGGGCGGCGGCGCGCAGGTTCCGGCGGTGAAGGCCGCGGCCACGGCGAAATTTCCGGCCGCGCGGATCGTCCTGTCCGACGCCTTCGGCTCGGTCGGTCTCGGTCTGGCCATCGAGGCCGCGCGCCGCTTCGCCTGAATGTAAACGCCACACACCGGCCGCGCCGGGTGGCGCGGGCGGCATCACGAAGCCGGCGGGATGGCCGGACGGAGCGGATCGGCTACTGCAGCTTGCCGAGAACGGCTTCCATGGTCTTCTGGAGGACGGGCACGCTGATCGGCTTGACCAGGAAGTTGTTGACGCCGAGCGCTGCCGCCTTCTGCACCAACGCCTTGTCGCCCTTGCCGGTCAGGATGATGAACGGCACCTTCTTGGTCGGCCCGTAGGAGCGGATCGCCTTCAGAAGCTGCAAGCCGTCGAGCTTCGGCATGTTGAAGTCCGAAATGATGACGTGGCAGGGCGCCGTCATCATCGTCTTCAGCGCCTCCTCGCCGTCGACGGCGAAGACCACGTTTTCCACGCCGACCTGCTGCAGCGCGTCGCGGATCAGCATCCGGCTGGTGCGCTGATCGTCGACGATCAACACTTTCAGATGGCTTTTGAAGCTGCTCATCGAAGAGTCCTCACAATGCCGCGTCAGGCGGCCAGATCCATTTTCGGCGGCAGGACATTGTCGACGGCGATCAGCGAGATCATCCGGCCCTCGAACGCCATCACTCCCTGAACGAAGGAGCGCGCGAGATCGGAGCTGACGTCCGGCGTCGGCTGCAGAAGATCGTCCGTCACCGTCAGGATGTCCGACACGCCGTCGACCAGGAGGCCGACAACCTGACCGCCGACCGCGACGACGATGGTCACGGAACGGGCCGTCGGCTGGGTCGCGCCGAAGCCGAGGCGCGCCGCCAGATCGACGATCGGCAGCACGGTGCCGCGCAGGTTGATCACGCCGTTGACGTAATGCGGCGCATGCGGAAGCGGCGTCGCCGCTGCAAACCCGCGGATTTCGCGCACCGACATGATGTCGACGCAGAATTCCTGCTCGCCGATCCTGAAGGCAACCAGTTCGCGCGCTCCGGCGCTTTCCTTTTCGTGGTGCTCGCTCATCGTTCGCTCCGCCGCCAATCCACTTTATTCAACAAGGCTTAATGCTTGGTTTCGCTGTCGCCCGGCCCTTCGGCCTGAAGGCGTGCCAGCAAGGCCGCGATTTCGGGGTCTGCGACGGCGTCAATGTCCCCGGCCTCGTCGGCGGCATCGGCAAGAACCTCGACCGCCAGTTCGCAATCCCATTCGGCGAACTCGAACACCTCGTGGATCGCGCCCTCGCCGGCGTCCGTGGTCAGGTCGATGGTGAAGGTGAGATAGGCCCCCTCCGGATCGAGCTCGGCGAGATGCGGAATCGCGCTCGTGTCGCAGGAGACCGTGCCGGTGCCCAGTTCGAGGCACTGGCGGATCATGCGCGTGGCCTCGTGCGCGTTGGTGTAGAACTCGGCCAGCGGCTTGAAGACGATGCGGTAGGTCTTCTCGCCGCCGAGAACGTCGTCGAGATCGACGGCCACCGGCGCGAATTCGATATCGCCCATGCCGTCATCGACGGGGCCGGCCGCGTCCGCCGGCTCGTCCTCGTCCTCGATGCCCGCCAACGTCTTCAGCTCGGCCACCAGGCCGTCCTTGACCTTGGCGACTTCGACCAGTTTGCCAAGCAGGTCCTGCGCACGACGGCAGACCGCCAGGATATCCGGCGTCAAGGCCAGTTCCTCGGCGCGGACCTTCTTCAGCATGTCCTCGTAGGTGCGGGCGTATGCCGACAGCTCGTTGAGGTCGAAGGAGGCGGCACCGCCCTTGATGGAGTGAACGGCGCGATAGACGACGCCGATGGTCTCCTGGTCGGTCTCGCCCCGTTCGAAGCCGGCGAGCCCCTTGTCGAGCTCGACCATCTGCTCGTCGCATTCCTCGAAGAATGTCGCCCGAATGTCGTCCATAGCGCCCATCGTTTCCTCCCGCTCAGGCTGCGACGCGGTTGATGGCGGTGACGAGTTTGACGGGATCGAAGGGCTTGACGATCCATCCCGTTGCGCCGGCGCGGCGTGCGCGGGCCTTTTTCTCGGCATCGCTCTCGGTGGTCAGCACCAGGATCGGGATCGCCCGCTTGGAGCGATCGGCGCGCACCTCCTCGATGAAGGTCAGCCCGTCCATGCGCGGCATGTTCACGT
>NZ_JAZHFT010000081.1:0-8333 GCF_036541425.1 Consotaella aegiceratis | reverse complement strand
TGGACTTCGACAAGCAGAAGCCGGAAGCCGCCAAGCAGATGCAGACGGCCATGCAGAACGGCGACACCTGCATCTCCTGCCACAAGGGCATCGCCCACAAGATGCCCGACATGTCCGCCGGCTATAAAGCCATGCTCAACGACATCAAGGCCGATGCCGGGTCCGATACCGGCGACGAGGTGTACGCCATCGCGACGATGCCGCTTTACGCCGACCAGCCGTCCGATGACGCCGGCAAGGGCGATGGCAATCTCATGCCTCTCGCCAAGGTCAAGGTGCTGGAGCGCTCCGGCGATTGGGCCAAGGTCAGCATCGACGGCTGGGCTCAGGACGGTGTGGAGCGTCTGCTGGTCACCGCCATGGGGCGCCGGATCTTCGAGGCCACTCTGTCTCCCGATATGGCCCAGTCGCTGCAGGTGCTTCAGACCACGGTTGATCCAGACACCGATCTGACCTGGCACGAGGCGAGCATCGAGGCGTGGACGAAGGCCGACAACCTCACCGACGATGCCGCAGGGCTCAACGACTACGGAACCGAACTCAAGAGCGCCGCGTGCGGCGCCTGCCATGCAACGCCGCCCTCCGATCATTACCTCGCCAACCAGTGGATCGGCATCGTCAAGGAGATGAAGGGCTACACGGCGTTGAGTGCGGAGGAAGTCCGGATCCTGCAGAGCTTCATCCAGCTCCATGCCAAGGACATGGAAGCCGGCAGCTGATTGCAGCGCGACCGGCGGAGGACAAAACGCCATGGACGACCAAATCCACCACAGCATTGCCGCGCCAGCCTATGCCGATGCGCTCCGTGTGTGTGCTCGACTCTTCGGTTCGCCCTTGGAGGCTGCCGATGTCGAGGCGATCCGTGCGGCGCACGAGAGCGACGTTTTCAAGGCGCTGACCCGCATCGAGGATCTGTCGGGCCGGGTCGAGGCGATCGTCGCGGCCGCTTCCGCCCTGGGTACGCCCCAACAGGCGGAAAGCGCGCTCAACAAAGCGTTCTGCCAGCTCTTCCTGGGGCTCGGCGGACCCAAGAGCGCGTCCCCTTACGAGTCCGTCTATCGGGGTTCGGGGCGTCTGTATCAGGAGCCGGCCGGCGAGATGGCTCTCCTTCTGCGCCAGCAGGGGATGGAGACGACCTCGGAATTTCCGGAGGCGCCCGATCATCTGGTCGTCGAGCTGGCGCTGTTCGACGACGCGCTTCGCCTCGGCACCGTGAGTGGCGACGAGAGCGACATCGCGACGGCCGAAGGCCTGCACGAGCGCCTGCGCGATTGGGTGCCTGCCTTTGCCCAATCCTGTCGAAACCACGACCGCACCGGCTTCTATGCGGCGGCGGCGGTCCTTCTCGAAACGCTTTTGGGACGGGCCATTCACTGGCCCGCATGACCCGAACCGAACGATTTACAAAGTGGAGAGGAAAAGGACATGTCTGGTCTATCCTTGTCGTCATGCTCGCTGTCACGGCGACGCTTCCTGAAGGTCAGCTCGTCGCTGGCAGCGCTCGGCGTGGCCGGCGCCGTCCTGCCGGCGGGCGTTTCGCGCGCCTTTGCCGCCAGCGAGACGGGCGAGGTTCTGAGCGGATCCCACTTCGGCGTCTTCTACGGCAAGGTCGAAGACGGGCGGCTCGCCAGCGTTCGCCCCTGGGAAAAGGACCCGCGTCCCGCCGAGATGCTGGATGGCGTCCAGGACATCGTCTATTCGGCCAGCCGCATTCGCTATCCCATGGTGCGTCGCGCCTATCTCGATCAGGGACCGGCGGCGGAGCGCGATAGCCGCGGCACCGGCGATTTCGTCCGCGTCTCCTGGGACCAGGCGCTCGACCTGGTGGCGAAGGAGATCAAGCGGCTCGAGGATGAAGAGGGGCCCTGGGCGCTCTACACCGGGTCCTACGGCTGGCGCAGCGCCGGCCGCATGAACCCCCAAAGCATGCTCAAGCGCCTGTTCAACCTGATGGGCGGCTCGGTCAACAGCTCGAGCAACTATTCCAAGGCCGGTATCGAGGCGATCATGCCCTACGTGATGGGGATGATCGAGGCGGAGGGGCCGCAGACCACCTTCAAGACGGTGACCGAGCACTCCGATCTCGTCGTCTTCTGGGCCGTCGACCCGGTCAACAACAACCGCATCTCGAACACCATTCCGAGCCACGACGAGTGGCAGTGGATCGACGACCTCAAGGCGGCGAACAAGAAGACCCTCTTCCTCAACCCGGTGAAGGTCGAATCCTGCAACGACCTCGGCGGCGAATGGATCGCGGTTCGTCCGCAGACCGACGTCGCGCTGGCTCTCGGCCTCTGCCATACGCTGCTCAGCGAAGATCTCTACGACAAGGACTTCATCGAGAACTACACCTATGGCTTCGACCAGTTCGCCGACTACCTGATGGGCAACGGCTCGGATGGCGTCGAGAAAACCGCCGATTGGGCCTCGGAGATCACAGAGATCCCGGCCGACGACATCCGTGATCTCGCCCACCGCATGGTGGCAGGGCGCACCATGCTCGTCAGCGGATGGTCGCCGCAGCGCCAGCATCACGGCGAGCAGTTTCCCTGGGCGCTGGTGACGCTCGCTTCGATGATCGGTCAGATCGGCCTTCCCGGCGGGGGCTTCACGCAGCGCTATCATCTCGACGCGTGCGGCGCGCCGGTCACCAACGGACCGAGCGTCGGCACACCGATCTCGACCGGCGAGCGCACGGAAATCAAGGCATGGCCCGACGAGAAGGGGGCCCAGATCATTCCGGTGGCGCGTATCGTCGACATGCTGGAAAAGCCGGGCGAGTCCTACGAGCACAACGGCGAGACCCATCTCTATCCCGACGTGAAGATGACCTACTGGGTCGGCGGCAATCCGTTCCACCACCACCAGGACCGCAACCGCATGCGCAAGGCCTGGAAGAAGTTCGAGACCGTGGTGGTCCAGGACTTCGAATGGACCGCGAGCGCCCGCTTCGCCGACATCGTTCTGCCGGCCGCATCCACGGTCGAGCACGACGACATCGACATGGTCAGCCCCACCTGCCGCAAGGCGCTGCTGGCCATGAAGAAGATGATCGATCCGGTGTTCGAGGCGCGCTCCGACTACGACATCTTCTCCGCTCTCGCCGAGAAGCTCGGCATCGGCCAGGAGTTCACCGAAGGCAAGAGCGAGATGGACCGTATCAAGGACGCCTATGATGCGGCGAAGGAGCAGGCCGCGGGCAAGAATCTCGAGATGCCGGAATTCGAGGAATTCTGGGACAAGGGCATTCTCGAGTTCGAAGTCCCCGAGGAGAACCTCGATTACGTGAAGCATGCCGAGTTCCGCGAGGATCCGCTGCTCAACATGCTGCCGACGCCGACGGGCATGATCGAGATCTACTCCAAGGCGATCGAGAAGATGGGCTACACGGACGACTGCCCGCCCCATCCCACGTGGATCGAGCCGCAGGAATGGCTGGGGCAGGAGGACAAGACCTTCCCGCTCCACGTCAATTCCGCTCACCCGAAATATCGTCTCCACTCGCAGCTCTGCGGCACAAAGGTGCGTGAAGAGTACACGGTCGCCGGCCGCGAGCCCTGTCTCATCAACACCCAGGATGCGCAGGTGCGCGGCATTGCCGACGGCGACATCGTTCGCGTCTTCAACGATCGTGGCCAGGTGCTGGCCGGAGCCGTGGTGAGTGACGAAATCCGCCCGGGCGTGGTCCGTCTGTGGGAAGGCGGCTGGTACGATCCGGAAGACGTTTCGGATGACAACACGGTGTGCAAGTACGGCGACGTGAACGTCTTGACGCCGGATATCGGAACCTCGCGGCTGGCCCAGGGCACCTCGGCGGCGACCTGCATGGCGCAGGTCGAGAAGTTCGAAGGCGAGACGCCCGAGGTGACGGTCTTCACCGCGCCGAAAGAAGCCGCCTGACCGAAGCACGACCTCCAGCGGGGCCGCGCCATTGCGGTGTGGCCCCGCCGATGGGTGGATAGGCCATCGGGCCCGCCCGGTTCCGATGGCGGTTCGCGATCGCGACCCATCTCTTCTCGTTTGCCGATCCCAGTGGTGACGGACCGCTGCTG
This sequence comes from Consotaella aegiceratis, assembly GCF_036541425.1. Taxonomy (NCBI): domain Bacteria; kingdom Pseudomonadati; phylum Pseudomonadota; class Alphaproteobacteria; order Hyphomicrobiales; family Aurantimonadaceae; genus Consotaella; species Consotaella aegiceratis. The sequence goes on along the minus strand of NZ_JAZHFT010000081.1, from coordinate 4,281 downwards.
CCGCTCCAACGATCGGACGAACCGAATTTGCGCCAATCGCGGCACGACCATCCGGCGGCGGATCGAGAAGAAAAGACTTTTCCGGGGCACGCTGTATAGAATGGGTCGGCCTTGCCGCCGGCTTGGACCGGCCGATACAATCGGGCACCGTCTTCAATCGGAATGCGGAGGTCTCGGGGGCGGCCATGGGTCAGCGCGATATCGGAGCGGAAGTGCCCCCAGGAGCGGACGCGTTTGCGCTTGCCTGTCGGCAGCCCATTCTGAATGAAGCTGAAGCCTGATGAACTGGACAAGCGTAACCATCATTCCGAACGAGATCCGCATCGCCGTCGTCGACGACGAGCCGGTCGTGCAGGAAACGCTGGTCGCCTATCTGCAGAACGAAGGGTTTCGCGTCGCCGCGGCCGACAGCGCGAGCGGCCTCAAACGCCTTCTCGATCGTGTCAATTTCGATCTCGTCCTGATGGACATCCGCCTGCCGGACGGCGACGGGCTGGCGCTGATGCGCGAGATCCAGGAACGGTCACGGATTCCGGTGATCCTGGTGACCAGCAAAACGGCCGAAGCCGACCGCGTCGTCGGACTGGAACTGGGAGCGGACGACTACATCACCAAGCCGTTTTCGATGCGCGAACTGCTGGCGAGGGTTCATTCCGTCCTGCGCCGCACCGCCCGCCCGGCAGAGCCGCCGCTTCGAAACAAGGTGCGTCATTTCGCGGGCTGGAGCCTCAATCTCGACGAGCACTGGCTGAAATCTCCTGAGGGCGATTCGATCCGTCTGACCCATGCCGAGTTCGCCCTGCTCGAGGCGCTGGTGCTGCACCCCTTTCGGGTCATGAGCCGGAGCGACCTGATCGAGGCTATCGGTGACCATCAGTGGAACCCGCAGGATCGGACCATCGATGTGCTGGTGGCGCGGCTGCGTCGAAAGATCGAGGTCGATCCGGCCGATCCGAAGATGATCCTGACCGAATACCGGCTCGGCTATGTCTTTGCCGAGCCGGTGACCTGACAGGTCGGTCGCACGCCGGCTTCCACGTCAAAAACGCAGGTCGATTGCAGGCGGCGAGGCTTGGGCCTCCGCTGCGGACGGCGCACATCGCGCCCTCTCAATCGAGATCGGTTCTGAAAAATCCGGCGATCCATTCCAGAAAGATGCGCAGGCGCGGCGCCAATTGGCGATTTTGTGGAAAGAGCGCCGACATGGGCGAGGAGAGCGGTGGATTGTCGGGCAGCACCTCCACCAGCCGGCCCGAAGCCAGGTCCTCGGCGAAGCGGTAGCGTGGCGCCTGGATGAGCCCGAAGCCGAGCCGGGCGAGATCGGCGGTGGTATCGGAATGGTTGGCCGAGACGCGGCAAGGCAGCGTGATGTCGTGCGGCTTGCCCTCGATCATGAACTCCAGCGGCATCACGTCGCCGGTCCGCGACGAGATGAACCCCATCATGTTGTGACTGTCGAGGTCGTCGACTTCCTCGCCGGGTCCGATGGCGCCTGGGTCAGCGGCCAGGTGCTGCGCGCCAATGGCGGCGTCATCTGAGGAGATGGACATGAGCCAATCCATTCTGATCACCGGGGCGTCGAGCGGGTTCGGCGCTATGGCGGCGCGCGCCCTGGCGCGTGCCGGCCATCACGTCTTCGCGTCGATGCGCGATCTGGCGGCTCACGACGGCAAGCCCGCCGCGGAGATGGAGCAGTTGTCCCGCGACGAGGGCGTGAAGCTGACTCCGATCGCGCTCGACGTGACGTCGGATGCGTCCGCCGAGGCGGCAGTCGCCCGCATCCAGGACGAGGCAGGCCGGCTCGACGTGCTGATCCACAATGCCGGCCACATGGCGTTCGGTCCGGTGGAAGCCTTTACGCCGGAGCAGATCGCCCGCCTCTACGACGTCAACGTCGTCGGCACCCAGCGCGTCAACCGGGCGGCCCTGCCGATCATGCGCCAGGCCGGCAAAGGTCTGGTCTTGTGGGTCGGGTCGAGCAGCACGCGCGGCGGCACGCCGCCGTTTCTCGCGCCCTATTTCGCCGCCAAGGCCGGAATGGACGCGTTGGCACAGAGCTATGCCCTGGAACTCGCGCGGTTCGGCATCGAGACGACGATCCTGGTTCCGGGCGCCTTCACGCAGGGGACGAAGCATTTCGAGCATGCCACGCATCCCGACGACGAGGCGCGCGCGCAGGCTTATTGGTCTGGCCCCTATGCCGGTGCCGACAAGGTGGCGCTGGACGGCCTCGCCAAGCTCGAACCCGAGGATGCGGATCCGGCGAGCGTCGCCCGTGCGATCATCGAGATCGTGGATATGCCGCACGGCAAGCGGCCGTTTCGCGTCCACGTCGATCCTTCCGAGGACGGCGCGGAAATCGTCAACGGCGTCGCCGACCGTCTCCGCGCGCAGCTTCAGGAGCGGATCGGACTCGCCGATCTCCTCCATCCCGCATCCTGACAAGAATCCATTCAGCCGAGGAGGCGCGAAATGCCGTTCATCAACATCAAGGTCCCCGAGGCCGCGTTGTCGCGCAAGCAGAAGGAGGAGATCGTCCACCGTGCGACCGACATGGTCTTCGACTACTTCAGCGAAGCGGCGCGGCCGCACACCATGGTCCTGATCGAAGAGGTCAAGGACGGCGGCTATGCCCGGGCCGACGAGATCTTCGTCATCCCGGACGCCTACCGGGTCATCGACGAATAGCCCGGCATGACGTGGACGCAGCATCGTGCTGCGTCCACACGTCTGTCTTTCGTCGATCGAAGCTTCGGCCAACCGGAGCGCGATCGGTTGGCCGATGTGCGTTTCGCACGGACCCTGTCGAAGTTACCGCCAGCCCAGGGCGGGGGCGACATGCTTGAGGATGGCCTCGAGCACGTGCGCGTTGTAGTCGACACCGAGCTGGTTCGGCACGGTCAGAAGCAGCGTGTCGGCCTCGGCGATGGCCTCGTCCGCCTTCAATTGCTCCACCAGCCTGTCCGGTTCGTCGGCGTAGGAGCGGCCGAAGATCGCCCGCATGTTGTCGATGATGCCGACCTGGTCGCCATCCTGGCCGCGCCCGAAATAGAGACGATCGCGATCGTCGACGAGCGCGAAGATGGAGCGCGACACCGACACGCGCGGCTCGCGCGCATGTCCGGCATCCTTCCAGGCTTCGCGGTACCGGCGGATCTGCTTCGCCTGCTGGACGTGGAAGGGCTCGCCCGTCTCGTCTTCCTTCAAGGTCGAGCTTTGCAGGTTCATGCCGTGCTCCGCCGCCCAGACGGCGGTGGCGTTGGAGGCCGAGCCCCACCAGATGCGCTCCAGCAAGCCCTCCGAATGCGGCTCGATGCGGAGCTTGCCCGGCGGATTGGCAAACATCGGTCGCGGGTTCGGCTCGGCGAATCCCTGACCCCGGAGAACGTTCAAAAAGACTTCGGTGTGGTGGCGGGCCATATCGGCGTCGCTCTCGCCTTCGGCCGGCGCATAGCCGAAATACCGCCAACCATCGACGACCTGCTCGGGCGAGCCGCGGCTGATGCCGAGCTGAAGTCGCCCGCCGCCGATGAGATCGGCCGCACCGGCATCCTCCGCCATGTAGAGCGGATTCTCGTAGCGCATGTCGATCACCGCGGTGCCGATCTCGATGCGGCTCGTCCGGGCGCCGACGGCCGCCAGCAGCGGGAAGGGCGAACCCAGTTGGCGGGCGAAGTGATGGACGCGGAAATAGGCTCCGTCCGCGCCGAGTTCTTCCGCCGCCACCGCGAGATCGATCGACTGCTGCAGAGCGTCGCGCGCCGATCGCGTTTCCGATTGCGGCGAGGGTGACCAGTGCCCGAAGGACAGAAAACCGATCTTCTTCATGAGGCGTTCCTCTGCATATGGTGCGGGCTGCGACGGCGCGATCGCCCGGTCCAGCGTGCCGTGAGCACTCTAGATTGCTCTCGACGGCGTCCAGAACAAGATTCCAGGTGTGGACAGTCTGTTCTCCGACGAAGCAGGGGAAGGCGGCAGGCGCAACCAGGCGACATTAAGCGCCTGCAGGAAGGGGCGATTTGCAGGACACCGATCAATCACAAGAGAATCGATGGCCATAGGTGATCAAGCCCGCCTGCCTATTGGGCTCGGCGTTTCGCTGGATCGCTCAATCGCGTTTGAAGAGGACGCGTCCGAGCCAGCCGGTGAGGATTGCGAGGGCGACGGCGAAGATGCCGTAGAGGTAGCCGTAGTCGGTGGCGTAGCCGTGGATGGTGGCCTCGAGGCCGGCCTTGGCGACCCGCAGCGGCCTGGAGACCTGGCGCAGCAGCACGCCGTCGC
>NZ_JAZHFT010000080.1:0-8560 GCF_036541425.1 Consotaella aegiceratis | reverse complement strand
GCCATCGAGAACCGGCTTCACTGGGTGCTCGACGTCACCTTCGCCGACGATCAATCCCGCCTCAGAAAGGGCCACGGCGCCAAGAATATGGCCGTCGTCCGCCACTTCGCCCTCAACCTCATCCGCAGCGCAACCGACAAGAACTCCCTGAAAACCCGCCGTAAACTCGCAGGATGGTCGACAGACTACCTCGCCGAACTCCTCACATCATCCCTTCAGTAATTTGGATTCGGAGCCCTGGGGTATCGTCGAGCCCGCTTGCATCCGCAGACGGCTCGAACTATAGGCGAGGCACGCTCATCCGCGGCGCCCATGTTGCGCCGCAACACACGAAGGCTAGCATCGCGTTTCGCGACTTGCCAAGCGAGCCGACCTCGCTGAGCGCCCGGAATTCCCACCTACCATGCAATAGTGCCGTGCAGCATTGGCGCTTCGGATGCATCAATCCCCGTGCCATGCTGCATTGCAGTAGACGCCGCCGACGATGCGCCGCGCTACTCCAATGCTCCGCCGCGCTCTCTTAGCGCGGTGCGGAAGCCCCGGCACAAGCGCCCGGCGTCGCGCCGACGGCGCTGCCCAACGCAATCATCCTGTCCAGCAAAGAGGAATGTACTCGTGAGCGCATCCGCCGACCCATCCTCAGCCTCCTTGCGCCTGGCAGCCGACGTCGGCGGCACGTTCACCGACGTCGTTCTCGAGGAAGCCGGTCAACGCTGGACGACGAAGGTGCTGACCACGCCCGCCGCGCCGGAGGAAGGGGTGCTGAGCGGCATCGCCAAGATCATGGACATCGCCGGCAGGACGCTTCCCGAGGTCGCGGCCTTCGTCCACGGCACGACGCTGGCCACCAATGCGATCATCGAGCGACGCGGCGCCAAGACGGCACTGATCGGCACCGACGGCTTCCGCGACGTTCTCGAGATCGGGACCGAAAGCCGCTACGATCAATATGAACTGGCCCTGGAACGCCCGCAGCCCCTGGTCGCCCGGCCATTACGCTTCACCGTGCGCGAGCGCGTCGATGCCCGCGGCGCCGAGCTGCTCCCGCTCGACGAGGCGCAGCTCGTCGAAATCGCCGACCAGTTGCGCGCGCTCGACATAGAGAGCGTCGCCATCGCCTTCCTGCATTCCTTCGTCAATCCGGCGCACGAAAAGCGCGCGGCCGAGGTTCTGACGGAGGCGCTTCCCGGCCTCTACGTTTCGCTGTCTTGCGAGGTCTGCCCGGAGATCCGTGAATACGAGCGCACCTCCACCACCGTTGCCAACGCATACGTTCAGCCGCTGATGGACGGCTATCTCGCGCGGATGGAAAAGCGCCTCGCCGAACTGGGGTTCAAAGGCATTCTCTCGCTGATGACCTCGGGCGGCGGCCTGACGTCGGTGGCCACGGCGCGGGCGTTTCCCGTACGGCTGGTGGAATCGGGGGCCGGCGGGCGGCGCAGTGTTTGCGGCACAGATCGCCGCACGCCTCGGCGAAAAGCAGGTCATCGCCTTCGACATGGGCGGTACCACCGCGAAGATCAGCCTGATCGAGGGCTACGAGTCGGAAACCGCGCGCATCTTCGAGGTGGACCGCGCGGCACGCTTCCTGAAAGGCTCCGGCCTGCCGTTGCGCATCCCGGTCATCGAGATGGTCGAGATCGGCGCAGGCGGCGGCTCGCTCGCCCGCATCGACAGCCTCAAGCGCGTGACGGTCGGGCCGGAAAGCGCGTCTTCCGTGCCAGGCCCCGCCTGTTACGGCGGCGGCGGCACCAAGCCGGCGGTGACGGACGCAGACGTGACGCTCGGCCTGATCGATCCGGAAGGGTTTGCAGGCGGTTCGATGACGCTGCGCCCGGATCTTTCCCAGTCGGCACTTCTTGAGCATGTGGGAGCGCCGCTCGGCTTTTCGCCTGAGATGGCGGCCTATGCGGTCTACGAGATGGTCTGCGAGAATATGGCGAGCGCGGCACGGGCGCACACGGTCGAGCGTGGCGTGGTGGCCGGCACGCACACGATGATCGCGTTCGGCGGCGCCGCGCCGCTGCACGTCGCCCGAGTGGCCGAAAAGATCGGCGCAAACCGTGTGATCATCCCCGCCAATGCCGGCGTCGGCTCCGCCGTCGGTTTCCTGGCGGCACCCGTCTCCTATGAGATCGTGCGCACCAAATACATGCGCCTCGACACGTTCGACGCACCGAGCGCGACGCAGATGCTGAACGAGACCGCGGCCGAGATCCGCGCATGGGTGGAGCCGGCGGCCTACGGTGCGCCCATCAAGGAAACCCGGATCGCCTTCATGCGCTACGTCGGCCAGGGCCACGAAATCCCGGTCTAACTGCCGTTGCGCAACCTCACCGCGGACGACGTGGCGGCGATGCGGGCCGCCTACGAGACCACCTACCAGGAGATGTTTAATCGCGCGATCCCGAAGGCGGCGATCGAGATCATGGCCTGGTCGGTGAATTGCTCCACCCGTCCGGCCATGCCGGAAACCGTCCAGCCGGTCGAGCGCACCGGACGCGGGATCACGGGACAACAAGGCTCCATCTTCGACGGGCGCGCCGGCGCGCCGGCCGAGGTCGTCCGCTATGCCCGCGCCAGCCTGTCGCCCGGCGATCTCGTTCCCGGACCGGCGATCATCGTCGAGGACGAGACGACCACCTTCGTCACGGGCTCGTTCGACGCGTGGATCGACGCCGCGGGGTCCATCGTGATGGATCGCAAGGATCTGGCCGCATGACCCAGACCGACCGCATTGGCCTGATCGACAAGCAGATCATGTGGAACCGGCTCCTCGCAGTGGTCGAGGAACAGGCGCAGGTCTGCCAGCGAACCGCCTTCTCCACCATCGTGCGCGAATCCGGCGATCTCGCCGCCGGCGTCTTCGACGCCAAGGGGCGAATGCTCGCCCAGGCCGTCACCGGCACGCCCGGCCACATCAACTCGATGGCCCTTGCCGTCGGCCACGTCATCGACGCCTATCCCGTCGAGACCATGCAGGACGGCGACGTCTTCATCCACAACGACCCCTGGATGGGCACCGGGCACACCAACGACATCTCGATCACCACGCCTTGCTTCTTCGAGGGCAGGCATGTCGGCTTCCTCGCCTGCAACAGCCACGTCATGGACATCGGCGGCATCGCCGATCGGTCGTCCTCCACCGACGTGTTCATGGAGGGGCTCTACCTGCCGATCCTGCGGATCGCCGAGGCGGGGCGGATCGACGAGTCGCTGATGGCGGTGATCCGGGCCAACACCCGCCAGCCGGTGGAGACGGTGGGCGACGTCTATTCGCTGATCAACTGCAACGCCGTCGGCTGCGAACGGCTGTGCGAGATGATGGCCGAGTTCGGGCTCGACGTTCTCGACGAGCTTGCCGACCATATCGTCGAGACATCCCGCGAGGGCGTGCTCGCCAAGATCCGCAAGCTGCCGAAAGGCACCTGGCACGCATCGCTGACTTTGGACGGACGCGACGAGCCGGTCGAGTTGAAGGCGGCGCTGACGATCTCGGACGACGGCATCCACGTCGACTACAGCGGTTCGGCGCCGATGACGAAGCACAATTTCAACGTACCGCTCTGCTATACGCTCGCCTACACCTCCTATGCGCTCGGCGTGGCGATCGTGCGCGACATTCCCAACAATGCCGGGAGCCTGGCGCCGCGCACCGTCTCGGCGCCCGAGGGCTGCATCCTCAACGCGCTGAAACCGGCAGCCGTGGTCGCCCGAAGCCAGGTGGGCCTGATGCTCCCCGATCTGGTGTTCAACTGCCTGCGCCAGGCGATGCCCGACGAAATTCCCGCGGAAGGGGCCGGTGTGCTGTGGAACCTTCGCGCCGTCGGCTCCTGGACCAGCCCGCCCGTGTTCGGCCACGGCTACATGGTCGGACTGGTGACCACCGGCGGCATGGGCGCCCTGCCCTATCGCGACGGCATGTCGGCCACCGGCTTTCCCTCCGGCGTTCGAGGCGGACCGGTCGAGATCTTCGAGTCGATGTCGACGGTGGTCATCTGGAAGAAGGAGTTCAACCCCGACAGCGGCGGCGCCGGTCGGTTCCGCGGCGGTTTGGGGCAGTGGATGGAAATCGGCAACACCATCCCCGAGCCCTTCCAGTTCTCCAACGCCTTCGAGCGTATCCGCTTTCCGGCACGCGGCGCCAAGGGCGGATCGGACGGAGCAGCCGGCCATGTGGAGCTGTCGACGGGTGAACCTTGCCTCGCCAAGGGCAACCACATGGTCCCGGCCGGGGCCCGCATCATCGTCAAGTCGCCGGGCGGCGGCGGGACCGGCGACCCCATTGAACGCGATCGCACGTTGATCGAGGCCGATCTGGCAAACGGCCTCGTCTCCCAGGCCGCAGCCCGCGAGACCTACGGGTACCACGACTGACGGCCATCTCGCCGACCACTGCCAAGGTGGCCACCCTCCCGAAAGCGACACCGTAAGGAGCGTCATGACCGATACGCAGAAAAAATATTCGCGCCGCGAAATTCTCGCCGGGCTTTCGGCCATGCCGGCCATTCCCGCCATGGCAGGGCTTCTGGGTCCGGCCGCCTTCGCCAGCGCTGCGGCAGCGAAGGAAGGCGGCGTCGTCACGCTGCTCGGTGCGACGGAGGCGCCCGCCCTCCTGTCCTTCGTCAATACGTCGAGCCTGATCTGGTCGGCCCACGTCACCGAGGGCCTTCTCGAATTCGACTTCGACATGAACCCGAAGCCGCTGCTCGCCACCGAATGGGAGATCGCGCCGGACGGGCTCACCTACACGTTCAAGCTGCGCGAAGGCGTCAAGTGGCACGACGGCGAGGATTTCACGTCTAAGGACGTCGCGTTTTCGATCATGACGGCGCGCCAGTACCACTCGCGCAACCGCACGACCTTGGCCCATGTCACGAACATCGACACGCCCGACGACCATACGGTCGTTCTTCATCTCGACGCGCCGACGCCGTTTCTAATGACGGCCATGTCGTCGATGGAATCGCCGATCGTGCCGAGCCACCGCTACGAGGAAGGCGGCGATCCGCTGACCAATCCCAACAACACGGCGCCGATCGGCACCGGACCGTTCGTGTTCAAGGAATGGAACCGCGGAAGCTACGTTTTGTGGGAGAAGAACCCCGACTACTGGAATCCCGATGTGCCGTTGATCGACACGCTGGTGGCCAAGTTCGTCCTCGACGCCTCGGCGCGCACCATCGCGTTCCAGACCGGAGACGTCGACGTCGGCTACCGCACGCCGATCCCTTTCCGCGACGTCGAGGAACTGAAGAAGCTGCCGCAGATCGAGTTCACCCAGAAGGGGTACGAATACGATCCGCCGAACATCATCATCGTCGAGGCGAACCTGCGCGATCCGGCGCTGAGCCAGCTCAAGGTGCGCCAAGCGATCGCCCATTGCCTCAACCGCGAGCTGATCAACAAGGTCGTCTTCTACAATTACGCCACACCGTCGCCGACGCCGGTCGTCCCCTACCACAAGGCGTTTCACCTCGATGAACCGTCGCCCTACCCCTACGACATCGCCAAGGCGAAAGCGCTGCTCGAGGAAGCCGGCTTCGGCGACGGACTGACGTTGACGATGGAATATGTCGGCGACGACCAGCGTGTTCTCGGCGAATTCCTGCGTGCGGCGATGGCCCCGGCCGGCATCGCCATCGAGCTGCGTGGCCAGGACATGGGAACCCTGATCAAGAGGGTCTACGGCGATCGGGCCTTCCAGCTGCATCTCGCCTCGATCTCCAATCTGTTCGACCCACAGGTCGGAGTGCAGCGGCTCTACTGGTCGAAGAACATCATCAAGGGCGTCGGCTTTTCCAACGGCACCGGCTACAGCAATCCCGAAGTGGACGGCTGGCTGGAGGCGGCGGCCACGTCCCTCGACAAGGCCGAGCGCGTCGACCTCTGGCACAAGATCCAGCGCAAGGTGATGGAAGACGTGCCGAATTTCCCGTTGGTGATGGCTGCCTGGCAGACGATCTCCAGCAAGCGAGTGACCGATCATACGACCAACGCCGAGGGCTTCGAAGGCTCGATGGCGCATATGAAGATCGTCGGCTGATCGCTGCACCCGGCGGACAACCGACCCGGTTGTCCGCCATCGCCTTGGTCCGGACTTCCAGATGAGTTATCTCGACAGGACGCGCGCGGCTCGGCTGCTGCGTGCGGGCGGTTTCGACGCCCTGGTACTATTTCAGCCCGAGGCCTTCCGCTACGCCACCAGAATGGATGCGGGCGTGGCCAGCATGTGGCGCCGAGGCGGAGCAGCGCTGGCGTTGGTCCCCTCCGATGCGCAAGCGCCGCTGGCCGCCATCGTTGCCGATCACACGCTGCACTTCGGCGCTCCGTCGCCGGCCGCCATCGAGCTCGTCAGCCATCCCATCTGGATCGACTACGTCGACTACACACCCAACGGCGACGATGCTGTCGCCGGCGTCAAGGCGGCTTACCGCGCACAAGGGCTCGGCGCTGCGCGTCCCGAGGCGTTCGAGGCGGCGGCGGTGTTTCGCCTGCTGGGCGAGCTGCTGTCCGAGCGGGGATTGTCGAACGCGATCATCGGTGCCGATCTGGAATTTCTCCCAGCGGCCGACTTCGCCGCGCTGCAGAAGGCCCTGCCGCGTGTCCGGTGGCGCGACGGATCGGAGATCCTGCGCCGGCTGCGCTGCATCAAGTCGACGCGCGAGATCGCATGTCTGCGCCGTGCGGTCGAGCTGTACGAAGCCGGCCTTGGTCATATGGTCGCCCATCTCGAGCGCGGCATGCCGCGCTCGATGCTCGAACGCCTCTGGCGTGCCGGCGTCGCCCAGGCGGCTGCGGCCAGCAATCTCTCGGTCTCCGGCGACCGCGCAGGCATCGCGATCGGTCCGGACCTCATGTCGGCGGACCCGATGCTGTGCGAGGGGGACCTGATCAAGGCCGACATGGGCGTGGCCATCGACGGCTACCTGTCCGACAGCACGCGGATCTATGCGCTTGGAAGGCCATCGCAGGCTGCCCGTCGCATCTTCGGCGTGCTGGAGGAGGCCTTCGCGGCCGGACTGGATGCGATCCGTCCGGGCGCAGCCCTCGGGGACGTTCATGCCACCGTGCTCGCCACCACGCGCCGGTTGGGTTTGACCGACTATCACCGGGGCCATTTCGGCCATTCGATCGGATCGAGCTGCGGTTCGGAAGAATGGCCGTACATTTCGGCCGAAAACCCCGAGCCGATCGAGCCGGGAATGGTGCTCGCGTTCGAGACTCCGTTCTATGCCCACGGTCTCGGCGCCTTGATGATCGAGGATCAGCTGCTCGTCACCCGGACGGGGGTGGAGACGCTGAGCCGCCTGCCGCGTCAGCTTGTCGAGCTTCCGGTGGACACCGGCCGAGGCGCCGAGCGGTCCACTGGGACGCGCCTAGACGCCTCTTCGGCTCGTTGCGCCGACGAACCGAGAGGCCTCGACGGCATCCTACGGCTCGTTGAGCGGCATCGTCCGCTCGCGCCGCCCGTTGGCCCAGATCAGAACCATCATTCCGATCAGTGCGGTGAGCACGACGACGTTGATCATCGCCCAGCTCACCAGCTGAAAGATCGCGCCGGACAAGAGCGACGCCGCTGCCACGAAAGCGAAGATCAGGAAGTCCGCCAGCCCCTGCAGCGTGACCGCCCCGGCCGCGGCCGAGGCGTGCGCGATCATCACCGTCGAACCGGTGTATGCGAAGTTCCAGCCAATTCCCAACAGCACGAGCGTCACCCAGAATGCAGCCAGATGCTCGCTCGAAAGCGCGATCGCCGCCCCCAGCGCGACGATGGCGATGCCGGTGATCATGATCCGAAAGTGCCCGAACCGTTCGATCAAGCGCCCGGTGATCAAGCTGGGAGCGAACATGCCGATGATGTGCCACTGGATGCCGAGGGCGGCGTTGTCCTTGCCGAGACCGCAGGCGACGATGGCCAGCGGCGCAGCCGTCATCGTGAAGCTCATCGAGCCATAGGCGATGGCGGCGCAGACCACCGCGATGAAATAGGAGCGGGTCACCGGAAAGCGCGCCCGCAGCCCACTGCCCGGCCGCGACGGGAGCGACGCTTCGGCGGACGGGCGAGCCAGTCCATGCCCGCCGGGCAGCTTCAGGAACGCCAGAAAGGGGATCGTCAGCGCCGCGAAAACGACCTGACCGGCAAATGCCGAGGCGTAAGGGGCGCCGAGCCAGACCGCTTCGGCATGGATCGCGATCTGCGGGCCGATCACCGCCGAGCCTAGCCCGCCCAGAAGCACCAGCGAGATCGCGCGGGCGCGCAGATTGGCCGGGGCAGCCTGGCCGGCCGCGAAGCGGTAGGATTGCACGCAGGCGATGTTGAGCCCGAAAAGCAGCGCGCCGATGCAGAATTGCACGAACGAACCGCGGATCACCCCGACGCAACAGACTGCACCGCCGATCGACGCGACCACAGCACCGCCGGGATAGTATTACAGTTGCATATTTATTTGAATGATGATTCTCTGCCGGTTTGGTTAGTTTGGCAGGGAGTGGTCATAATGTCTGTCGCGGAATGGACAGGGACGCTGATTGATTGGCGGCGGGCGTTGGAGGAACT